>CAYXFQ010000062.1:0-6607 GCA_964464345.1 uncultured Methanomassiliicoccales archaeon
ACGGATCATGGACGAGATCGCTCCCGAGCACCTCTCTCTGCAGGTCGCCGACCCCCTGGACGTCCTCACCCGCGTGCGGAACGCCGGATCCATATTCGTGGGCCCCTACGCCCCGGTCTCCTGCGGAGACTACGCCTCCGGCACCAACCACGTGCTGCCCACCGCCGGCCACGCCTCGGTGTTCTCCGGCCTGGATGTCTCCCACTTCCAGAAGCGCTCCACGGTGCAGATAGTCACCCGCGAGGGGCTGGAGAACCTGCGGGACGTCATCGAGATCATCGCCGAGTCGGAGGGCCTGCACGCCCACGCCGAGGCAGTCCGCCGCCGTCTGTCCTGAAGGGGAAAATTCCCTGACTGAAACACGACAATCAGCGAATGCCAGCCTGAAATATCTGCTACAAATGGGCATACCTTTCCTGAGTAGGGTAGCACACTCATAGCAAGCCTTTTAGGTTGCAAAAAGAATGGGTCAAAACAATGACTGCGCCCCGCGTGCTCATCGTCGAGGACGAGGTGGCGGTAGCCATGTACATCGAGACCGTTTTGGAAACCTACGGCTTCGAGGTCATAGGCACCGTCTCCAACGGCGATGATGCTCAAAAGATGGTCCGAGAGGAGTCCCCGGACATGGTGCTGATGGACATCAACATCGAGGGGGACTACGACGGCATCGAGACCGTGCGGCGCATCAAGACCTTCTCCGCGGTGCCGGTGATCTACGTCAGCGCCTACATCGACTCCGACACCCTGGAGAGGGTGGCGACCACCGACCCCGCCGGCTATCTGGCCAAGCCCTTCAAGAACAAGGAGCTCCTGGACATGATCAACCAGGCCCTGGGGCGCTAGTCAGATCTCCGCCGTGCTCTGTGATATTATGCCGTCGCTGAAGGCGGCCGCATGCAGGGCGCGCGAGGCGGACTCCACCGGGCCGAACATCACGAAGTCGGCTCCGGCCGCGATGGGCAGAGTGACCGCCGCCAGGTCCACGTAGCGGAACAGGGCCTTCTTCTCGTCATCCAGATTCTGCAACGGGGCCCAGGTCTCGACGCTGTTGTGCAGGGAGCAGCCGCAGGGCAGGCCCCACTTGGCCTTGGCCACCAGCAGGGCGCGCAGGCAGGCGCCGGCGCCCTGGTCGAAGCCGGTGGCGGCGGTATCGATGAGCGGGCGGGCTACCCCATGCCTCTCCGCCTTGTCCAGCAGCCCCTCCCGCAGGAGGTCCCCTCCGTCCTCCAAGAGGTATATCCTTCCCTTGCTGGACATGTCGGAGGGGTTGAAAGAGAGTATCACGGAGGAGTCCACGCCGCATTCCTGCAGCGAGGCCCACTCCTCCTCGGAGCTGCCGGCGCTGAGGCTGTTGTAGACGATCCTCTCGGCGATGCCCATCTCGGCGGCGGCCAGCATGCCCGCCCTCTTGGTCTCCACTCTTGGCGAGTCCAGGAAGAGGGGCGCCTCGGTGAGCTCCGCCATGGTTTCCAGGTAGCTCCGGGCGGCGGCCTCGGTCTCGCTGTAGAGCATGTAGGCGACCGGCTGCCCCAGAGAGGCAGAGACCTCCTCACAGGCCGTCACCCTCTTCCGGAGTTCGTCCATCTTCACCCGGCATTCGAGCCGGTCCTCCACTATGCTGTGCCCGGGGTAGAATATGGAGGCCACCATGACGCTGCGCCCCATTCCCGGTTGCGAGCCGAAGTCCACGCCGCTGATGCGGAAGCCCTTCTGCTCGGTCTGAAACTTGAACATCTCATTCTCCTCCTGCCAGGTAGTTGCGCATGCGGAGCGCCAGCTCCAGCGATGGGACCGCGGAAATCCTGCCCTCCACCGGGTCCAGCAGCAGCTGGTCCCGCTCGGAGACCACCGCCACGCCGGCATGGGTGGCCAGCTTCTCATAGGGAAGGGTGAGCATCGTGGAGACGATGCGGTCGGCGACCTTGTTCATGGCGCTGCCCAGGTTCCCGCCGTCGCCGCATATGATCTGGCCGCCGTAGTAGATGGGCTCCTCGCCCAGGGGAGGGCTGCCCAGGGCGGCGATCTCCTCCAGCTTGGCGACCAGCTCCTCCCGTCGCGTGTCCTCGAACTCGTAGGCCGGGTCGTAGGCGACGATCTCGTCCACCTCCTTGGGATGGACCAGGTCGTGGGCCTGCACCTGCTCCCGGAAGCGGTCTATGGCCTCCGGCGGGGTGTGGCAGAGGAAGGGGAGGGGCGAGCGGGTGCCGACGATGCGGCGTGACTCATCCACCCCGTTGGCGCAGAGGGCCAGCAAGGCGTCGCCGGGATAGTGCCCGAACTCCTCCCGGCCGCAGACCACCAGGTGGCGGATCTGCGGGCGGCGGACGATGTTGGCGACGATCTTCTCAATCCCCATGTTCTCGGTCTTGAAGGTGCCCATGACGTGGTAGAGCTCCTCCGGCAGCTCCAGCAGCCCCCGGCCGACGATGGCCACGGCGACGCTGGAGGACTCGTTGCTCAGATGGTAGTCCCCGCTGACCTCTGGGAACTCCTCGTTGTCCGTCATGTCATGCGTCATCGGCAGGCCCGCCCTCGAAGTAGTCTCTGAGAATCCTGTATCTCAACCCATGCTCGCCCATGACGCCCTGGAGCTCATCCAGGGTGAGCTTCCTCACCTCCGGATCCCAGAGGCCGTGGACGATGACGTGGAGCATGATGTCGCCCTCCTGCCAGCCCTCGCCGCCCAGGCGGTTCTCCGACTCCACTCCCACTCGGAAGCTGGTGAGGTTGGCGCTGCACATGCCCTCGCCCCGGTCCTGGGCATAGGCCTTGATGTGGCCGATCAGCCCCGCCCCCTCGTCCAGGCAGCGGCGGCCGACTCGCTCCAGCATCTTTCCCAGCAACTCCTCGACCTCCTCGTCCGGGAGCCGGCGCTCAGTGTCCACCGTGACGGTGACCGAGAACTTCCCCAGCTGGTCCAGGGAGCGGTGCATCTCCAGCTCTGGCATGGCTCAGCGCCTCCCGTACTGCTCGCGGAATATCCCGGCGTCGACCGCCTCGCGGTAGCGGGAGGACTCCTCCCCCAGCAGGAGGTCGGCCAGCTCGGCCACCCCCTGGCCGCTGCGGCCGGAGCCGTGGAGGATGCGGAGGTCGGGCCTCATCTCGCGGAGCAGCTCCTCGGTGGCCGCGATGTCCTCCTCGCTGCAGACGTCGACCTTGTTGATCATCACCGCGTCCGCCTCCAGCACCTGGGTGCTGATGAGGCGGCCCACGACCGGCATCTGCTCCGGGAGCATCAGGCCGTCGATGAAGGTGACTATGGGAGCGTGCACGATGTCCAGGCCGCTGCGCCGGGAGGCCTCCTCCGCGGCCTGCTTCAGGCCCCAGGGGATGGCCACGCCGGTGGGCTCCACCAGGAGAACGTCCGGCTTATGGCTCATGTGGATGTTGAGGACGGTGGTGGTGAAGGTGCCCTGCACCTCGCAGCATATGCAGCCGCCGGCCACCTCCTTCACGTCGAGGCCGCGCGACTCCATGAGCTTCTGGTCCACGTTGATGTGGCCGACATCGTTCACTATCAGGGCCACCTTCATGCCCCTGCTCATGAGCTCCTGAGACAGGGCGCTGAGGAAGGTGGTCTTCCCTGTGCCCAGAAAACCGGTGACCTGCGCTATCCTAATGCTATCCCTCTTCGCATGGAGGTGGAGCATATACCATTTACTGAATTCATTCGATGGAGGGACGAAGGATGCTCAGGCGCCAGCGCACCCGCTCGCCGCTGGCGAAGCGGACCGGCATCCTCTCCTCCTCCCAGCCGGCCTCGCAGCCCGGAGGAATAAGAGAGATGAGCTCCTCCTCGTCCATGTAATGGTAGCGGATGCCCTTGCGGAGAAAGCTGTGATCCTCGTCCCCGGACTCCCCCTGGCCGTAGCGGAGGTCGTCGCGGCCGAAGGAGAGGACGTGGATCTCCCCGCCCTCGTCCAGGACCCTCCAGGCCTCCTCCATGGCTTCCCTTCTGCCCTCGGAGTCCAGGTGATCGAGGACGTGCACCATCAGGACCAGGTCGAAGGAGCGGTCCAGGAAGGGGAGGCGACGGGCGTCCGCCAGCATGAAGCGACCCTCCGGGAAGCGCTCCTTGCAGATCGCTATGGCCGCAGCGGAGTGGTCAATCCCTGTTAGTATGCAGCCCGCCTCCAGCAGGCTGCCGCTGCTCTTGCCGTTGCCGCAGCCGATGTCCAGCGCACGGGTTCCCGGCCGAGGGGAGAGGTCCAGGAGGCCGCGGCCACGCCAGACGCGCCCCTCGCGTCGATAGAATCCGTCCCAAGCATCCCTCTGCGCCTCGGGGTCCATGGCGGGAGATTGCGCTCCCCCTATTCAACCCTGGGCACCGTTCCCCCAGTCGCAGTCGCCATGAGGGGCATCTACTCCCAAATCCCATGGGAAGTGAATCCTTATTAATCGCAAGAGCCGTGGCGGCAGCATGGATGACAAGGACAAGATAGTCGCCGAGCTGGCCAAGCTCCCAACCGTGAGCGAGAAGTGCGCCCTCGGGATGTACCTGCTGGGAATCCGCAAGCAGGACGACCTCAAGGGCCAGGATCCGGTGGAGCTCTACGCCCAGCTCCGCGATCGGGACGACTTCTACGCCGAGCCTTGCATGCTGAACATGCTCAAGATCGCGGTCGGCATGGCCAACAAGGGTATCAGCGACCTGTCCAAAGGATGAGGATGACCCGACGGTCCTTCGTGGCCCGGGTTCCCGACGAGCCCGGCAGCCTCCATCGCGCCGCAGAGCTGATCAAGCGGCAGAGAGGCAACATCGAGAGGATACAGTATGACCGTCGCATCGACCCCAACACCGTCTTCTTCGAGGTGAGCATGGGGGACGAGGACTTTGAGGCCGCCATGCGGGGCCTGGACGAGATGGGCTACCTGCGCCAGACCCTGGAGGAGCCCGCCCTGCTGCGCTTCAAGGTGCAGCTTCCCCATGAGCACGGCGCCCTCTTCCAGTTCCTGGACGGCATCAGCGACGCCCACGCCAACATCTCCTCCCTGGACTTCGACGCCACCGAGGGGGTCCCGGACAGCCTGGAGGTGGGCCTGGTGCTGGACGACCATCGCCGGGCGGAGGGGCTGATCGACTCCATCAAGGCCCGCTATCCGCTGCAGGTGCTGGAGCACCGCCGCAGCGGCGAGGGGCTGGACGACGCGGTCTTCTACCTCCGCTTCGCCCAGGAGCTCCGCGGCCTCATCCCGGACGTGGAGGACGAGTTCCTGCTCCAGTTCCTCTCCAACGCCAATCACATCGCCCAGTCCTTGCATCGCCTCGGGCGCGACCACCGCCAGGCCTTCGAGAGCCTGCTGGACAGCGGCCGCCTCATACTCGAGAGCACCGGGCCGAACTTCTTCTGCGACATCCAGGTGCTGGAGGTGGAGGAGGGGGTCATCCACGTCCTGCAAATGCCCTGCGGAGGCAACGTCTACATCCTGGAGAGCGAGGAGGGCTGCCTGATGCTGGACTCCGGCTACGGCCACTACCACGCCGACCTGCTGCAGCTGCTGAGCTACCTCGGCTTCCGCCCTGACGACTTCCAAGCTCTTCTCATCACCCATGCCGACTCCGATCACGCCGGAAACGCCGGGCGCCTGCCCTTCCCCTCCCACCTCAGCGAGGGAGCCCTCTCTGTGATCGAGACCGGGGACAGGGCGCATGGCAGCGTCCGCGCCGGGACGATATTGGAGAGCTACTACACCCGCCTGATAAACCTTCTCTCCGGCTTCTGCCCTCCCCGCAGGACGGTCATCTTCCCCTCCATGCCATGCGGCCGCCGGGGAGACTTCGACGTCCTGCAGCGGGAGACGATGGCCGGCTGGGACGTGGAGGTCCTGGCGGGCCTCGGAGGACATGCTCCGGGAGAGGTCTTCTATCACCTCCCCCGCTCCAACGTCGTGTTCAGCTCCGACAGCCTCCTGGACTTCGACGGGCTCAGCGAGGAGAGGAAGGAGTACATGAGCCTGGCCAAGCTGCTGATGACCACCGTGAACGTGGACAGCGACAAGGCGCGGGAGGAGAGGGGTGCCCTGCGATCCCTCGTCATCGAGAGCGACGCCCTGGTCTGCGCCGGCCACGGCCCCGCCTTCCGCCTCCGGAACGGGGTCGCGGAGAGCGTGGAGCCGATAGCGATCTATCGTCATGGAGGGGGAATCTCCCCTCTTGAATCCGAGCTTCAAGGCCGTTGATCGCGTCTTCAGCCGAGACTGGCGTCTCGCTCATGCTCCATATCAAAGCTTGAGAGGCAGCCTGACTCCTCACTCAGAAGATTGCTGACAGGTCGCCAGATGGCGCTCTCTCAGCGAGACTCCCGCATGGAGGTCATCCTCTCCCCGAAGGCCAACGCCCAATGGTAGTAGAGGCTCAAGGCCATCTCGCTGAGGATGACGAAGGTCCCCAACGGCCCCTTCATCATGCGTCCTGGGCGCATGGAGATGACGATGCCCCCGATCTGCAGGCGGCTGGGCCGGTCGGCGATGGAGTCGTTGTGCACCACCAGGTTGCGGATGTTCATGAGGTCCTCCCACTCCCTCAGGGCGTAACGGTCAATCAGGCCCTCCCGCTCGGAGTGCCGGAGTATGTCCCGCAGGTAGAGGTAGCGCCTCCCGCTCA
>CAYXFQ010000063.1:0-6486 GCA_964464345.1 uncultured Methanomassiliicoccales archaeon
AGGCCCAGACGGCCACCAGCACGATCGCCGTCATGCGGATGAGATAGGACAGACCGGCACCTCCCGTAAGCTCCGACACCAATGCGGCTATCGCAATCATGACCAGCATCGCGAGCAGGGGCATCAGGCGAGGGACTCCGCGGAAGCGTGGCGTGAGCAGAGCCCACCAGATGATGACCGCCAGCGCCCCTGGCAGGCTGAGGAAGGCCCCGATGGAGAGGACGAAGATGGAGAGTATCCTCAGCCTCGCATCCTGCATAGTGCCTCCATGGCATCTTCCAGCCTCACATTCTCCGGCTCCGCTCCCTGGCGCAGGGCCTCCCGCAGATAGGGAGGGGCGCCCTCCCAGCGGGGAATGGCATCCTGCGGCGACCCGAGGCTCTCCAGCTCCCCGCCCCTCATCTGGGACAGGCTGTCCACCTTGGGAAGTATCCCCCGCTCATGGGAGAAGATGATGGTGATTCCCCGCCTCGTCTCCAGCTTCCGACAGAGACTCTCCTTGGCGACGCAGTCCAGGGAGCTGAAGGGCTCATCGAGGATCAGGAGGTCCGGATTCCGCTCGATGACGCAGGCGAGATTGAGGGCCTTCAGCGTGCCGCGGCTGAGCCTCAGCGGGTCATCGCCCCGCCTCTCGAGCAGGCCCAGGGAGCTGAGCAGCTCGTCAGCCTCCAGGCTCCAGCTTCGCAACTCGTCGTCCAAGCGGGAGGCGGTGACCTGATGCTCGGGGAACTGGAAGGAGATCAGCGTCTCATTGATGCCCTCCGTCAATAGCTCGCCCTCATGGGCCAGGAGTCCCGCCATGGCCAGGGCCAGGCTGCTCTTGCCGCTGCCGACCGGGCCGCTGACCAGATGGAGTCCACGACCGAACTCCGCCTGGCAGCGAACCTGGAACTCATCCCTCCTCACGAGCATGTCGGCCTGCAGCCTCATGGCCTCAGCCTCCACATGCTGGGATAGAAGCAGCTCTCCTCTCGCCCTTGGAAGACTTTCTCCGGGCT
This sequence comes from uncultured Methanomassiliicoccales archaeon, assembly GCA_964464345.1. GTDB lineage: Archaea > Thermoplasmatota > Thermoplasmata > Methanomassiliicoccales > Methanomethylophilaceae > CAYXFQ01. The sequence goes on from CAYXFQ010000063.1 coordinate 999, forward strand.
TCCCTGAGATATCACCTTCCCGTCCGCGAGAAGCAAGAGCTCCTCCGCCGCGGAGGCCAGGTCCATGTCCTGGGTGCAGAGCAGGCGCTGGCAGCTGGAGTTCAGCACAGCCTCCTGCAGCAGCATCGCACTGGGCGCGTCGAGATGGCTGTCCGGCTCGTCCAGCACGAGAATGTCAGGGCTGCCAGCCATGGCGGCGGCCAGCGCGACCAAGGCCTTCTCCCCTCCGGAGAGGGAGGAGATGGATCGGTCCCTCAGATGGGTGATCTGCAGAGATTCCAAGGTGACCATCACCCTCTCGTTCGCCTCCGCCACGGGCACGCGGGTGAATCGCAATGAGGAGGAGATCTCGTCCCAGACGCGAGAGAAGAGCATCGTCCGATCCGGGTGCTCCCCCATCCAGCCCACTCGCAGCTCGCGGGGTGGCCTGCCGTCAATGAGGATGCTGCCCTGCTCCGGCTCCTCCAATCCGGCTATGAGCTTCAGGAGCGTGGTCTTCCCCGCCCCGTTCCTGCCGATGACGGCCACGAGGCTGCCGCTCAGCTCCAGCAGGGGGATGTCCAGGACTCCGTGCCTCAGCCCCTTGATGCGTATCATTCCAGCCTCCTGCCCACCCGTCGGGCGGCGACCAGCTTGACCAGGTCACCCGGGATGAAGGGCAGAACGCCCAGCAGCAGCGCCTCAGGTAGAGGGATGGTGGCCGACCAGGAGAGCCAGAGAACCCCGCAGAGGTAGGTCGAGGCCAGGGCCAGCCCCAGTCCCGCCAGCCGGGCGGACTCGCTCTTCCGCTCGTAGGCCAGGCCGGCGATGAGCGCCGCCGGCAGGAAGCCCAGCGCATAGCCGCCGGTGGGCCCCAGCAGTATGCCCACCCCGGCGCTGCCGTTGTGGAAGATCGGCAGCCCGAGGGCGCCCAGGAAGAGGTAGAGGGCGACCGGGACGACCGCCCTCCTCCCCATGGTCATGCCCGCCAGGAGCACGAAGAAGGTCTGCAGGGTGAGCGGGACCGGGAAGAACGGTATCGAGATCCAGCTCCCCGCCGCTATCAGGGCCAGGAAGGTGGCGCTGTAGGACAGCAGGCGGGCGCGATCCCCTCGGTCCACGGTCACACCCGCCCGTGAGGACTCAGAATATGTCTCCGGCGAAGACCTTCTCTATCACGCCGTTGTCCTTGCGCACCAGGAGGGCCCCGTTGCGGTCGATGCCGACGGCCTCTCCCCGCACGGTCTTCCGGAAGGTCTTGATTTGCACCCTCCTCTTCATGGACAGGCAGATGCTCTTCCACTCCTGTAGTATGGTGTCGTACTCCCCCTCCTCCAGCTGCAGGAAGCGGAGCTCGAACTCCTTCAGGACCCGGGCCATGATGCGGTTGCGGTCCAGGGTCTCCCCCGCCTCCTCGTCCAGCGAGATGGCTATCGGTCGGACGGCGGGGGGGAAGTCGTTCACGTCCACGTTGACGTTGAGGCCGAATCCCAGCAGGACGTAGTTCACGTCGTCCTCGTCCAGCGAGTTCTTCTGCAGGAGGCCGGCCACCTTCTTGGAGCCGATGAAGATGTCATTCGGCCACTTGATGAGCGCCCCGATGCCCAGCTCCCGCCGTATGGCGCGGGCGATGGCCACCGAGCCGGCCATGATGATCATGAAGAGCCTGTCCACCGGAATCTTCTCCGGCTTGAGGATGATGGTGGCCCAGATGCCCCCGCGCGGGGAGTGCCACTCCCGGTTCATGCGCCCCTTGCCTCCGGTCTGCTCCTCCGCCAGGACGACCAGGCCGTGCAGGGAGGCGGGGTCCACGTTGTCCGCCAGCTCCATGGCGATGTTCAGGGTGGACGGGACCACGTCGTGGTGCAGGGCCTTCTGGCCGATGAAGCGGGTGCGCAGGTGCCTTCGCAGCTCATAGGGCAGGATGTAGGGGCTCCGCTCCTTCAGGAGATAGCCATCGCTGGAGTCGATCTTGTAGCCGAACTTCTCCAATTCCTCGAAGAGAGGCTCCAGTTCCGCGGGGTGGAGCTCGACGCCCTCCGCAATCTCCTCTCCCGACAGGGGCTTCTCCCTGTCTTCGAGCATGGCCAGCACCTCGAATGCCTTCTCGCTCATAAGTTCCCACCTGCACGCCTCGTCCGAATGGATGCCCGGCGACAAGTCGGGGGGCAAACAGCTTCGACAGCGTCCAGCGCCTCATGGCAGAGCGAGTTTATCAGTTTATTGCCCCGGTTCGAAAAGCTCAGGTGAGGTCGGCTCCCCGGCCGTAGGCCTCCATGCGGTAGAGCTCGCTCTGGAAGGCCACCTCGTCCACGTTGTGGCGGTCCACCATCAGAGCCACCGGCAGCTTGTCCGGGAAGGTCTGCAGCATCTCCCGCAGCAGGTAGCGGTCCGGGAAGTCCATCTTCTCCAGGCTCTCCCGGTCCCAGTTCTCCAGAAGGTCGGCCACCGCCTCCATGCCGCCGTTGTAGAAGGCTGCCGCCAGCACCGACACCACCACCGCGTCGGGCGACATGACGGCCACGCAGGACTCCCGCACGGCGTAGGCGTTGCCGTTGAAGGAAAGGGATAGGCCGCCGGAGTCCCGCACCAGGTCCATGGCCTGGAAGTCGGTGATGCCTCCGCCGACGTACATGGTCTCGTCCAGGTCGATCATGGTCTTGCGACGTACGTCCAGCACGGAGTAGGCCTTCTCGTTGCCGCCGATGGGGTTCACCAGGCTGATGAGGTCCTGGGCATCCATGGTGAGCATGTAGTCCCAGAAGATCTCGTCCAGGCGGGAGATGATGTCCTGATCCTGACTGGAGAAGTCGGAGATGCCCACGGCCGCGGCCGGTATCTCCGGCACCGGCATGGCGGCTATCTCTGCCGCCAGGTCCTGTATCTCCCTCTTCTCGCCATCGTCGATCTCCACCACGTCGATCTGCATCTGGGTGCAGTAGACGTTGCTGAGCGGGAAGGGAATCTCGTCGCAGACCGCCATCATGTGGTGCTCGTAGGCGTTGGTGACGATGAAGGAGGGCATGAGGCTGTTCAGATAGCGCATGGCCTTGGCGGCTCCCGGCACCAGGTCCAGGTTGTCCCGCGAGAAGTTGAGTATGGAGCTGTCCGTGGCGCCGTAGGCGGAGAGGAAGGGCAGGATGAGCTTCAAAGTGTCTCCTGCCTTGTAGTTCTCCCGGTTGAAGACGTAGGACTGGATGTCGTCGTAGCGGGATATGACGCTGAAGAGCTGGCCCCCGGAGGGTATGAAGTGCTCACAGAGCTGGAATGCATTGTCGTTGTTGCTGACCAGGCCCCGGCAGGTGCCGATGAACTGCTTGCTCTCCGGGAGCCCTAGGTCGCTGATGGGGTTGAACTCCATGTCAGTCCTCCGTCAGGCCCCGGTCGATGTCGGCGCTGAGGTCGTAGGGGTCCTCCAGGCGACGGTCGCCCTCGTAGAGGGACTGGTTCTTGACGCGCACCTCTCCAGCTGCGAAGAGGCGTATGCTCTCCAGGATCAGAGGCAGTTCACGACGGAACCCGTCCGCCCTTATCTTCTTGAAGAGGGGCTCCTCCACTCCCTCCTCCAGGCGGATGGAGTCCAGGTCCTTGTCCCTCCGTTTCCGCTCCATGTCCTCCCAGAGCTCATCGTAGCCCTCGCCCCGTATGGGGAAGCGGCAGTAGGTGAGAGGCGCCCCCCGATCCCACTCCGGGGTGCAGATGTGCATCATGGAGCCCTGGTCGTTAGCCTGGGTGTCGATGAGCTCCCAGATGACCTCCTGCCATGTGCCCTTGGGGCCGTCCGGCAGGGCGGGGTGGAGATTGATGAGGTCGAAGCGCTGGCAGGTCTCGTCGTCCATCCAGAGCATGTAGCCGGCAAGGATGCCCAGGTCGAAGGGATAGGGCTCCAGGAGCCGGCGCATCTTCTCGCCGTAGGCGTCGCGCCAGGCCATCTCGTCACTCTTCCAGAGGTCGGGGCGGAATCCCTTCCAGGAAAGGGTGACCAACGGTATGTCGTAGGAGCGGACAAGCTCGAAGAACTTCTCCCGCTGCTCGCGGCGCGGGTTCTGCTCCTCCTCATTGTCCCAATTGCAGAATACGAATGCCAGATCGACGTCCAGCTCCCCTCTCTCCCTGTGCTCCATCACCGTGCGAAGGAGCCGGCGGGAGCCCTCGCCCCGGCCCGTGGAGAACCAGCCCAGCCTCAACATAGACACTCCGGCCAAATCATGGTCATTCTACATTAAGATTCTATCTCGGAGCTCAGAGATCGAAGATCACAGTGAGCTCCGGGACCTCCGGGTCGACGTGGAGCATGTGATAGGTCACCGCCTTCACCTCGGTGTGCGGGAAGTGCCGCTCGGGGTCGAACTCCTCCCCCCAGGCCCGGCAGAGTACCCTGTTGCCCTCGAAGCGGACCTGGAATCGCTTCAGGAGCAGGGACTCCCCGTCGCGCAGGTAGAGCAGCTCCGATAGCATGCCGAAGAGCCGCTGCTCGTGGTCATCGCCATCCGCCTCCACCTCCACCTCCATGCGCTCCTCTATGCTCGAGAGGTCGATCATGCTCTCGAACATGGCGACGGCGGCGTCCTGGAAGCACTCCTCCAGCGTGGGGGCCCAGCAGCGTATCATCAGGTCGGCGGTGTGCTCCACCCTCTCGTAGGCCATGCCCCTTCCTAGCGGCAATCAGCTTATCAACCCTTTCCCCGCGGGGAGAGAAATGCTAATAGGCCGCGAAGCTCTGGGGACAGCCATGCGTCTTCTCATCATTGGCTGCGGCAACATCGGCAGCGGAGTCGCCCGAGAGGCGGAGGGAATGAGCGAGGTGAGCTCAGTCGCCGTCCTCGACGGCAACCTGGAGAAGGTGGACTCCCTCTGCCAGCCCCTCTCCAAAGCCAGTCCTGCCTCCGCGCTGTCGGAGGCGATACAGGAATGCGACCTGGTCTGCGAGGCCGCCAGCCCCGAGGCGGCCCGCGAGGTCCTGCCTCTGGCCATGGCGGCGGGCAAGGACTGCCTGCTGATGAGCATGGGCGCCCTGGTGGACGACGCCTTCCGGGAGGAGATGCTGGAGGCCTCCCGCAAGAGCGGGGCGAGGATAATCATCCCCTCCGGAGCCATCTGCGGCCTGGACGGCCTCCGCGCTGCCGCTGTCGCCGAGATTGACGAGGTGGAGCTGATAACCACCAAGTCTGCCGCCGGCTTCGCAGGCTCTCCTCTCCTGGAGGGAATCGCCGCGGAGGCTGAGACGCTCACTTCCCCACGCATACTTTTCCAGGGCAGCGCCCGGGAGGCGGTGGTCGCCCTGCCCCGCAACGTGAACGTCGCCGCGGCGGTGAGCCTGGCAGGCGTGGGCTTCGACCGCACCAAGGTCACGGTGGTGCTGGATCCCGCCGCCCGCCGCAACCGGCACGAGCTGCGGGTGAGGGGAAGCTTTGGGGAAATCCATTGCGAAGCCAGCAACGAGCCGTCCCCGGAGAATCCTGCCAGCAGCTATCTGGCGGCCCTGTCCGCCATATCCGCCCTGCGCCTT
>CAYXFQ010000064.1:0-6196 GCA_964464345.1 uncultured Methanomassiliicoccales archaeon
AGGACAGGATCCTAAGTCCTGCGCCGTTGGCCAGGCTTGGCTACCCCCGCGGGAAACCTCCATTAGCCGACTTTTATTAATCGCTTGCGGTTCCGGCGCAAGCCTGCAGGAAGGCATCGAGGTTGGCGGCGGCGATGTCCATGCGGGCCGGATGGGCGACCACCTTGGCGGTGACTGAGATCACGTCCCCGTGGAGGGCGATGCGCCACTCCCCCTGCACCGCCTCCTGCTTGTCGAGGCGGAAGTAGAAGCTGCAGTCCTCATCCAGGCGGGAGTCCATCTCCTCGCGCAGCTCGGCGGCGATGGCCGGGCCGAGCTTGGGGAAGAAGGCCCTGATGTCCCGATTCCGGGAGAGCTCGGCCTCCATCACGGCGATGGGGTTGCCATGATGCCCCTGGACGCGGGATATGCTGACCTCCGCCCCGGAGGCCAGCTCCTCCATGATCTCCAGGAGCAACTCCTCTCTCTCGGTGGCGTTGCAGACCAGTCTCAGCTTAATCCAGTGGAACGTCTCCGCCATGCTCGGACCTCAAGGCGGCAAGTGCCACGGACGGATAAATATCTACGCCGACGAGCGGGTGCCCACCTACAAGCATCTGGGGGGCGGCGCGAAATCCATATATGATGCGGGACCGTTCCTGGGATGTTTCAGGTACGGGCCCTTAATCCACCCGCCAGGGCGGAAAGTGAGAGGGCCCGGACCAGGGAGTTCATCACATGACGGACATAATGAGCGACAAGGGCAAGGTTTTGCTGTTGGGTAACGAGGCCATAGCCCGCGGTCTCATCGAGGCCGGAGTGCGCTTCTCCTCCACTTACCCAGGAACTCCGTCCTCCGAGATCGGCGGCGTTCTGGAGAAGCTGGCGGACGAGGCGGGGATGTACTTCGAGTACTCCACCAACGAGAAGGTCGCCCTGGAGGCGGCCGCCGGCGCCGCCGCTGCCGGCATTCGCTCCTTCACCTTCATGAAGCACGTCGGACTGAACGTGGCCTCCGACCCCCTGATGACCCTGGCCTACGCCGGGGTTGACGGCGGGATGCTCATCATGAGCGCCGATGACCCGTCCCTCCACAGCTCCCAGAACGAGCAGGACAACCGCTATTACGCCCTGCTCTCGCTCCTGCCCATGCTGGAGCCGTCCACCCCTGCCGAGGCCAAGGACATGGTCAGGGAGGGCTTCGAGCTCTCTGAGCGATTGGGTAGCCCGGTGCTCTTCCGCACCACCACCCGCGTCAACCACGCCCGTGGCGTCATCGAGCTCGGCGAGAGGGTGGAGACTCCCGCCAAGTCCAAGTTCGTCAAGGATGCCAAGCGCTACGTCAACATCCCCGCCAACGCCCGCAGCAACCGCCTGCGGATACTGGAGCGCCTGGAGAAGGCGGCCGAGGAGTCGGAGAGCTCCCCGCTCAACCAGATCATCGGCGACAGCGCGGTGGGCGTCATCACCAGCGGCGTGAGCTACGGCTACGTCCGCGAGTGGCTGGAGGACGTCTCCATCCTCAAGCTCGGCTTCACCCACCCCCTGCCGGAGAAGATGATTGCCCGCTTCCTGCGGGACAAGGACATGGTCATCATCGTGGAGGAGCTGGAGCCCTACTTGGAGGACCAGGTGCTCCGCATCGCCCGCCAGAACGGCATCGACGTGCCCATCTTCGGCAAGCGCAGCGGGCACCTGCCGCGACCTTACGAGTACTCCCCGGACGTCATCAAGACCCTGCGCTCGCTGGTCCCTATCGCCCGGGACGCGGTCCCGCTGGAGAATCCGGACATCAAGATCCCGGGAAGGCCGCCGATGCTCTGCGCCGGCTGCCCGCACCGGGGGACCTTCTACGCCGTCAAGAGGGCGGTGGGCAAGGAGGACGTCATCTACAGCTCCGACATCGGCTGCTACACCCTGGGCATTCAGCCGCCCTACCACACCGCCGACTTCATACTCTGCATGGGCGGCGGCGCTGGGGCGGCGGGAGGCTTCGCCGAGGCCAGCGACCAGAAGGTCATCGCCTTCATCGGCGACTCCACTTTCTTCCACTCGGGGATCCCCGCCCTCATCAACGCCGTCTTCAACCGGCACCGCTTCACCCTGATCATCCTGGACAACCGCACCACCGCCATGACCGGCCACCAGCCCCACCCGGGCACCGGCCGCAGCCACGGCGGCCGCGAGACCCCCGCCCTGGCCATAGAGCCCATAGTGCGCTCGCTGGGAGTGGAGTTCGTGGAGACGGTTGACCCTGAGCAGATCAAGCCCACGACCGAGGCCGTCCGCCGCGCCATGGCGCATGACGGCGTCTCCGTGCTGATCGCCAAGGCGCCCTGTCCGCTCGACCTCCGCAAGAAGAGGCAGCTGACCATCAGCACCTACACCGTCAACCAGGACAAGTGCATACAGTGCTACCACTGCGTGGAGAAGTTCTCCTGTCCCGCCCTCTTCCGCGAGGGGGAGCTGGTCAAGGTCGACCCGGTGCTCTGCATAGGCTGCGGGGTCTGCGAGCAGGTTTGCCCCAAGGGAGCCCTGGAGGTGGTGGAATGAGGTACAGCATCCAGATTGTGGGAGTGGGCGGGCAGGGAGTCCTGCTGGCCTCCATGGTCCTGGGCAACGCCGCCATGCGCGAGGGGCACCAGGTCTGCATGAGCGAGGTGCACGGCATGGCGCAGAGAGGGGGCAGCGTGCTCTCCACCCTGCGCATGGGTGACGAAGTCGTCAGCCCCCTGGAGGCCACCGGCGAGGCGGACCTGATCATCGGCTTCGAGCCGGTGGAGACCGCCCGCAGCCTCTCCCTCGGCAACGAGGACAGCGTGGTGCTGATGAACCTCAGCCCCATGATACCCACCATGGTCTCCATGGGCCTGGAGGAGTATCCCCCGGCGGACGACATCGTCGCCGCCATGCGCGAGAAGACCGAGAACCTCTTCACCATCGACGCCACCGGCCTCGCCCTCGAGGCGGGCATGGCAGTGGCCGCCAACTCGGTGATGATCGGCGCCGTGGCTGCCGTTAAGGGCTTCCCGATACCGGCCGAGAGGCTGGAGGAGACGCTGCTGGAGCTGGTTCCCGCCAAGTTCCGGGACGTCAACAGGGAAGCCTTCCGCCTGGGCTACGAGAGGGTGCGCAACGGCTAGACCAGGCGCATCATCTTCGTCCGGCCCCGCATATGCAGGACCCGGATGTAGCCGCGGAGCATGGCGTCAACCGCCTCGGAGCCGCTGTCCACCCGTAGGGCCCTCAGCCCTCTCGTCTTATGGGGCGGGGCTAGTACGATCAGCCCCTCCCTCCCTATCTTCTCGAGCATGGACGGAGTCAGCTGGCGGTTACCCCTGCCGATGAGAAATCCCTGGCCGCCCACTATTCCCAATATCGCACGGCAGTCTCGGCCCTCGTCCAGCAGAGTCTCCATCATCGCCGCATTCACGTCGTCGGCAAGTAGCTGACCGTCGAGGACGATGTCGAATCCGAGCAGGCTGCCCGGGAGGTCCATGAGATCCATCAGCGCCATGGTTCCTCCCCCGGGCCCGATGAAGTAGATGATGCCGGGCTCCATGAGCTCCAGGCACTCGGCGGCGACCTCCTCGGCCTCCGCCTGCTCATCCGCCCCGCGATAGCCCTGCTTGCCGCCCTGGATCAATCCCCGCACATGCGGGACCATGACAATCCCGTGCAGGCGGACGTCCAGGAAGCCTTCCCGGTAGCGATCCTCGTCGATGTCCAGGACCTCTCGCGGAGAAAGGGCGCTCTCCTCGGACTGAATGGCCTCCAGGAGCTCGCCCGCCTCCTCCGGCCGATGGAGGAAGACGGCGGAGTGCATCTTCACTCCCGCCGGGATGCCGACGATGGGCACCAGCTCCCCCACCGCCTCCAGCATGTCGCGGGCGGTGCCGTCACCGCCGCAGAAGGCGATGAGATCCACTCCCTCCTCGCGCAGAAGTTTTCCCAACAGCAGGCTGTCCCGACGGTCGCCGAGGACGTCCATGCTCAGAACAATGGGAGTCAGCCCCGCCTCGCGGGCCACATCCTCCCCCAGTGGGCCGGGTCCGGTGACGAGCTCGACGGGTCGGCGCAGAGAATTGAGAGCGCGGAGAGCTATGCCTGGAGACTGGGGCACGGCGCCCAGGGCCCGAGCGCGGGCGAGAGTCTCCTCCCCGTCGCTCCCTTTCAGGCCAACGGCCCCGCCCATCCCGGCGATGGGGTTCACAAGCAGTCCCAGGCGCATGCGGGGGACTATGGCGTAGGGCGATTTATGATTGTGGTAAAAGAGGGGTGGGGGGCCGAGGCCCCCCGGAGGGTCCGGTGCGTTTCACGGAGGTAGTCTAGATGCGGACCGCTTCCACTGTCAGGAGTCCGGAGGGGCCGCTGGCCCTGGTCTCCTCGACTAGTGAGCCGATGTCGGAGAGCTGATCTTCAAAAACGCGCATGGTGGCGTCGACCTTCCCCCTGACGTATGCGTGGACGCTGTGGTTGGCGGCGCGGAGGGCCTCTTCCATGCTGACGTCGGGCATGCTCTTCAGGAGCACGTCGTTGTCCACGACCGCGGTGATGCAACCGGTGCGGTTCATCCGGCGGAGGGCCTCGCGGGCGACGCCGACGCGGGGGCCCTCGAAGGAGAAGGGTGTGACGAGAACAGCGAACAGTATCTGGTCCATGCGGCGGCAGATGTCTGCCACCACAGGGCAGGCGCCGCTGCCGGTGCCGCCACCCAGGCCGGCTATCAGGAAGACGACGTCGAAGCCGCGCAGGGCGTCCTCGATCTCCTCCCGGTGAGCCTTGCCGCAGCTGCGACCGAGGTCGGGGTCGCCCTTGGCGCCCTCGCCACGGGTCACCCGCTGGCAGATGCTGAGCTTGCGGTGGGCACAGCACTCGTCGAGGCCCCGCCTGTCCATGTTGATCGCAATGGTGGTGACGCTGTCGTCACCGGTCTGGTAAATGTCACTGACTATGTTGCAGCCTGCCCCGCCTATGCCGACCACCGCCACCTTCGGCGTGATCCCGGCGGACCAGCTGTCTCTGCTGAACCTTGTGTTCCCATCCATTTCATCCCCTCCTTTGCGGATTGGAATGGACCGAAGGTCCGGCATCCCTACCTTTTCCCATCCGCGGTCAAGCAGTTTCTGTTTATCTCTTGGCGATCTCAGCGTAGGAGTCGTAGGAGGTGAAGGCGTTCTTGGCCTGCTCGGCCAGAACGTCTTCGGGCATCAGATATCTCTCGATTATCATCTTTGCCATCTCCTCCTCACTTTCCGCCATTCCGGCATTCCTCAGCTTGGTCAAGGTCGCCAAGAACCTGTCCCCGAGGTGGATGTTGAGGGTGGAGTCACTCTCCGCTGGAGCATCCCTCTCCATGTAGTTGCGGAGCGCCACCCGGATGAGTTGGGAGCGGTTGGAGATCTCCGGGTGGTCCTCGAGATAGTCGTCCATGTCCTGGACGTCCCGGGATTCCATCCGAAGCGTGACCCTTTCCTGCGCCATCTCATCCACATCCTTGCCTGTGCGAGCATCCCTTCTGAAGCTCGTACTATACATTTAGTCATATGATATTTAAAAATTGTCATGCAAAATATGACAATGTCTGACAAAGTGAGCGTCAGAGAGGATGCGAAGGCCCTCCTCGACGCGTCTAGACAGCAGTTAAGAGCAGGTTTCGACATAAATATTTAATGAGCGCCCCCGTTCCCCGTTCAGCGTGACCGGTGAGACATGATGCTTGGATTCGAGGAGATGGAACGCAAGTGGCAAGAGAAGTGGCAGGAGGCGAGCCTGGATCGTTCCGACCGGGACGAGCGCCCCAAGTTCATGATTATCTTCGCATACCCAGGAGTCACTGGGTACCTGCATGTGGGACACATGCGCGGCTACACCTACGCCGACGCCATCGGGCGCTACAAGCGCATGACCGGCCACAACGTGCTCTTCCCGGTGGGCACCCATGCCACCGGCAACGGGGCGATAAGCCTCTCCCGCAAGGTCGCGGACGGCGATGAGGAGACCATCGACTACCTGCTCCGCAACGGCTGCCCGCCGGAGCGCCTGAGCGAGCTCGAGGACCCGGTCGGCGCGGTGGACTTCTTCAACGAGGTCTACGTCAACGACTACTGGCAGCGCTTCGGCTTCCTGGCCGACTGGCGCCGCTTCACCTGCACCATATATCCCGATTACAAACGCTTCATCAAATGGCAGTTCCGCAAGTTCATGCAGGCCGGGC
>CAYXFQ010000065.1:0-6037 GCA_964464345.1 uncultured Methanomassiliicoccales archaeon
GACCCTCACGGCCTCCGCCATGTTGGCGGCCAGGTCGGGCCAGAAGAAGTAGGTCTCGAAGGCGCTGACGAGATCGAATCTCTCGTCCGGGAAGGGCAGTTCGGCAACTGATGCCACCTGCAGGTACAGGCGGCCTTCCGCCATAGCCTCGGCGTTGGTTTCGGCGCTGCAGCGAATAGCCTCCTCCGAGAGGTCAACGCCATGGAGCTGAGCCCGAGGGTAGAGGGCGGCGATCCGGGAGAGGGCCATGCCTCCTCCGCAGCCGATGTCCAGAGCCGTGGAGGCAGGAGCACCGTCAAGGAACGAGAGCGCCCAGTCAGTGAGCTCGCGGTGGTGCTGGTTCATGTGCTCCAGTATGCTGTGGCCTTCCTCGCCCTTCGGGCAGCGGAAGTGGCTGTACTCGCCCTCAGCGTCGCCGGCGGGTTCCTCTCCCGACAGCGGCTTCTCTGACTGCTCATGCATGAGCCGCAAGATGGAGCGGCTCTTTAATCAGGCTTTCCATGACACCGAACAGTGTCAAAATCCAAAAATGGGAAGTGGTTTGGGGGTTTTCTGAAGATTCTTCAGTACCGGGGTCTGCGCGGCGGGGCGTGCACTCTGTAGCACTCCCTGCAGTACACAGGCCTTCCCTCGGTTGGCTTGAAGGGAACTTCGCACTCTTTGCCGCAGTCGGAGCAGACGGTCTGGTGCATCTCCCTCGGGGGCATGTCCCTGTCCCTGTTGCCTCTGTATCCTCTATCGTTGTAGGCCATTTCTATACCTCTATTTTTGAGTTCTTCCCAATCGTATTACGATGCCTTTATCTTGGTAGGACAAGGGATGCATAATCTATTGTAGAATGCCTCTGAAATAGACGTATTTCTTCATAGTAGTTAAATGCATCTGTTGCCAGAAGCCAGAAAATCAGCGTGTGGGTGTGCCGCAGTAGGGGCAGGCGACATATTCGCTCTTCAGCTCCCGGCCGCAGCTCTTGCACTTGTAGGCGATGTCCCCGAAGTAGACGTAGGCCGGGCGCAGAGGCTCCTTGATGTACTTCATGCGGCTGGGCTCGAAGGTCATCGGCTCCTTGTGGTGCCAGACTGCCAAGACCCGTGCGAAGCAGCTTATGCCCAGGATCACCAGCGGCACGGCCGCGCCCATGAGGAGGTGGTTCAGCAGGCCGGTGAAGAAGTTCCCCAGCCCCAGCAGGACCAGAAAGGTCGCAACTGCCAGGGATGCCGCTCCCAGCTGGATTTGGTACTTCACGGAATAGAAGACGCCCATCCTCTCGATCTGCTTCAGGGTAAGCACGCATCCACCTCCATGGCGGCATCGCCGTCCATGCTGAGGTTCGGAATGGGATGCCCTATTAAAAGAGTATCTGGTCAGCACCATCCAGCGGCCAAACGTTTCGTCGACCCTGAGTAACGATTATTAGGAAGGCGCATGTTAGCTATCAACACGGCGCCGCCCTGCGGCACCAGGAGATCATGCCAATGCTGAGAGCGGAAGCCTCGAGAATCATGGGGGCCGTGAGGGAGAAGCGCCCTCTGGTCCATCACATCACCAATTACGTAACCGTCAACGACTGTGCCAACATCGCCATCTGCGCCGGAGCGGCGCCGGTGATGGCGGACGCCGCCGAGGAGATGGAGGAGATGGTCTCGATAGCCTCTGCGCTGGTGCTCAACATCGGCACGCTGAACGAGCGCATCCTGCAGTCCATGCTCCTGGCGGGAAGGACCGCCAACCGATTGGGCATACCCGTGCTGGTGGACCCAGTCGGAGCGGGGGCCACAACCTATCGCAGCGAGAGCGTCCAGATGCTCCTGAGGGAGCTGGACGTGGCGGTTCTCAAGGGGAACAGCGGCGAGATAGCCTCCCTCGCCGGCGAGGAGGCCCTCGTGGTGGGCGTCGACTCCCACGGCATGAGTGGCGACCCTGCCGAGGTCTGCCAGAGCTTCGCCGCCAGGCTCGGCTGCACTGTGGTCATGACCGGCGAGGTTGACTACATCAGCGACGGCGAGAGGAGCTACGTCGTTGAGGGGGGAGATCCCCTGATGGAGTCGGTGTCCGGCACCGGCTGCATGGCCGCCACGGTGGTGGCCGCCTTCTGCGCCGTCGAGGATGACCGTGCCCTCGCTTCCGCATCCGCTCTGGCGGTCATGTCCACCGCCGCGGAGATCGCCGCTGTCGGCGCCAAGGGGCCGATGTCCTTCAAGGCCGCCCTCTTCGACGCGCTGGCGGCGCTGACCTCTGAAGGCCTAGAGGGAGGAGCCGCGCTCCGGAGGACGAGATGAGCGAATACGGCCTCTACATCATCACTGACGAGAGAATCTCCGGCGGGCTCAGCCACGCCGAGGTGGCCGCTCAAGCTCTGGAGGGCGGCGCCGAGGTCATCCAGCTCCGCGACAAGGAGATGAGCGGCGGGCCCATGCTGGCTGCCGCCCTGGAGATACGGGAGCTCACCCGCAAGGCCGGGGCGCTCTTCATAGTGAACGATCGACTCGACATCGCCCTGCTGAGCGGGGCCGACGGGGTGCATCTGGGCCAGGGGGACATACCCATCGCCGCCGCTCGAAAGCTCACTCCGCCGGGATTCATCATCGGCATATCGGTGCTCACACTGGAGGAGGCACTCGATGCCGAGGCCTCCGGCGCGGACTACCTCGGTCCCGGGCCGATATTCCCCACAGACACCAAGCTTGACGCCGCTCCGGCGAGCGGCTTGGACTCTCTCCGGGAGATGAGCAGCAAGGTCTCCATACCTCTGGTGGCCATCGGAGGGATCAATTATCAGAATCTCGCCGACGTCATCAAGGCCGGCGCCTCCGGGGCGGCGATAATCTCCGCCGCTGTGGCAGCGCCAGACATCATGGCCTCTTGCAAGGAACTTGGCAATATCATCACCCAGGCCCGAAAGGAGAGGTGACCGGGAGCAATCCCTCAAGCAAGGCCTCCTTCTATTCCAAACGACTGCCAAGATTGGGACAGAATATTACGATATGGTCCCATCTGGACACTATGTCTGGGCAATCATTTAATTCCAGCGCATTGGTTCTTTACTGGGGGTTCAATGGAGGGTAGAGAGTCACGCGTCGATGTTGATAGAGGCTTCTCGAGCGAGAGCGAGGCTCATCAGGAGACCCCCTCTCCCTATGCGGAGAGGCCTCCATCGTCCCGCTCCGGCGATTACTACTATCGCTCTCTTTTCCAAGAGGCGGCCGATCCGATGCTGCTCATGAACGAGAGCGGCTTCCTGGAGTGCAACCGGGCGGCGGAGGAGCTCTTCAAGATGCCCTCCTCCGAGCTCTCCAGCTCCGGGCCCTGGCATCTCTCGCCTCCCGTCCAACCGAACGGGTCCTCTTCCGAGGCGGCCTCGCGTGATTATGTGTCCAAGGCCATGTGGGAGGGGCCGCAGAAGTTCGACTGGGAGCATGTGGACGGCGAAGGTCGCCGCTTCCTGGCGGAGATCAGCCTCTCCTCCATAGAGATCGACGGCATGCACGTCCTGCAGTCCATCGTGAGGGACAAGACCGAGCAGTGGGAGCTTGAGCAGCTGCTGCGGGAGAGCGAGGGGCGCTACCGGCACATGATGGAGAATGCCGTGGACTTCATCTTCCGCTTCGAGCTCCATCCCAAGAGGGGCTTCACCTACGTCAGCCCCTCCGCAGAGGAGCTGATCGGCTACAGCCCGGAGGAACACTATCAGGACCCGGACCTGGGAATCGGCTATGTCCACCCGGACTATCGCGAGCACGTTCTCAAGACGTTCATGAATCTCACTCCCGACACTCCTCCCATCACCATGCTGCTGATACGGAAGGATGGGGAGTACATATGGACCGAGCAGAGGAACATCCCCGTCTACGATGACGATGGCCGCATGGTGGCGGTGGAGGGCATATCTCGTGACGTCACCGAGAGGAAGCGCCTGCAGGACGCCTTGGAGGAGAGCAACCGCAAGCTGCAGCTGCTCTGCGGCATCACCAGCCACGACTTCCGCAACGCCCTCCTGGCTCTGAACGGTTACATAGAGCTGCTCGTGGAGCAGGTCGGCTCCCCGCAGCCCCTCCTCACGGCCAGGCTGGCTGAGGCCATGGACATGATGTGGTCCATCGTGGAGTTCACCGGGGACTACGACTGCCTGCAGAGCGAGGGGAAGCAGTGGAGGTCCGTCCTCTCCATGCTGGAGGGGCAGTGCCCGCCCGACGTGCCGATGGAGGTCATCTGCCCGGACTACGAGGTCTACTCCGACCGCATGCTGGAGAAGGTCTTCCACAACCTGGCGGGAAACACCTCCCTGCACGCCCAGGCCTCCCGCGCCTGGGTGGACTGCCGCGAGGAGGACGGGAGCCTGCTCATACTATGGTGCGATGACGGCGTGGGGATTCCCCACGCTGAGAAGGAGCGCATCTTCGAGCGGGGATACGGCAGGAGGAGCGGCCACGGACTCTATCTCATAAGGGAGATGATCGAGATCAGCGGCATGACCCTCCGCGAGGTCGGCGTTCCCGGCGAGGGAGCCGTCTTCGAGATCCGCGTCCCGGCCGGAGCCTTCCGCCTGCGCAGCGACGACTCCTCGTGAAATGGATATATCTGCGATGCCATCTCCGGGGCAATGAGAACTCCCCGCTTCCTGCTGGACTTCGACGCCGAGGTGGCCAAGAACCGCTTCATCTTCGGCTTCGCGGTCACATTCTTCGTAGTCCTGATGGTGCCCATGATCGCGGATGTGTTCCTGCAGCCTGTCCTGAACGAGATCTTCGGCGAGGGAAGCCTGGCACTCTTCTCCTCCTCTCTTCTGGTCACCTTGTTCTTCTGGATACTGGTCTTCCTGATGAAGATGGTCGGCAGCGGCCCTCGCGTCATGAGGATGCTGGGAATACCGGGGGTCGCCGGCCTCCTGCTCGCCTACTACGTGATCGGGAACCTCTGGGGCGCCTTCATGCCCATTGCCTCCATCATCTTCTTCGCCGCCTGGAACAACAGGGAGATCTACCTGGACGGCTACCGCTGTCGCTGAGCGACAGGGGAAG
This sequence comes from uncultured Methanomassiliicoccales archaeon, assembly GCA_964464345.1. Classification (GTDB taxonomy): domain Archaea; phylum Thermoplasmatota; class Thermoplasmata; order Methanomassiliicoccales; family Methanomethylophilaceae; genus CAYXFQ01. The sequence goes on from CAYXFQ010000065.1 coordinate 5,019, forward strand.
AACGATCTAGGGCCATACAGGGCTCTATGCCAGATGCCACAGCACATTGAGCAATGCGTCTGGCAGAGAAGGAGATGAAGGGAGAAAAGGGGTGCCGCCGGTTGTCCGGGGCCCCCGGTGATGTTCTGACGCCCGTCGTCCTCGGCGAGTGTCCGCGTTGCGGTCATTCCTCGCAAAAGAGGGGGGTGCCAGATGTGAAATGGTGGGCCCAAAGAGATTTGAACTCTCGACCTCCCGGTTATCAGCCGGGCGCTCCAACCAGTCTAAGCTATGGGCCCTTGTTTACCCTCGAATATGGCTGTACAATAAATAGGTTTCCATTTCCAGGCGTTGCGAGGGACGATTGAAGCCTCTTTTTCCTCTCAGAAAGGTAGTCCTGGCTGGCAGACTCTTCATCCTCTCCTTGGCCGCCGACCGACATTTAATATAACACATCTTGATTATTGATTGAGTTTGATATCAATTAATCAACTCCAATCTAAAACGGTGTGTCAATGAGCGAGATCGAGGCGAGAAGGCCAGAGGCCGTGGACGATGCCCTGGATCGTGGCGTGTCACAGTTTAGATTCCGTCCGGAATCGAGGGAGATCCTGGCCAAGAACCTCGCTCACGCCGTTGCTGGCCTCCTGCTGCTGATAGCGATATGGTGGGTGTTGGCCGAGATCGTGATGTACAGCAAGGGGGCGGTGTTCCCCACTCCGCCGGAGACCTTCCTGGCACTTTGGGACGCCCTGCTGGGCAAGGAGGTCAACGGCCTCAGCATCTTCACCCACACGCAGGCCTCCCTCTATCGCTGGGGAATCGGCTATGTGGTGGCAGTCGCCCTCGGCTTGGGACTGGGCCTGCTGCTCGGCACCACCCCCCGCCTGCATGAGGTGGGGATGGCCCCAGTGCACATCCTGCAGATGATCCCCGGCCTGGCCTGGGTGCCGGTGGCCATGCTCATATTCGGCCTCGGGGAGACCTCCACGATGTTCATCATCGCCATAACCGCCCTGCCACCTATAGTCATCAACAGT
>CAYXFQ010000066.1:0-6003 GCA_964464345.1 uncultured Methanomassiliicoccales archaeon
CGTCCCGGAAGCTGCCGAGCGGGAAGACGGCCTCCATCTGCTCGGTGACGAAGTTCGCCGCACCGACCGCGTCGCTGCGCATGTTGGTGGGGCAGGGGGAGAGAATCTCCACGAAGGCGAAGCCCTTCCCCTCCTTCTGGATCTCCAAGGCCCGGCGTATGGCCTTCTTGGCCTGCATGATGCGCTTGGTGTCGGCCACCGAGACCCTCTCGATGAAGCGGGGGGCCTCCAGCTGGTTGAGCACCTCGCAGACCCGCAGCGGGTGGCCCATCTCGGCCACGTCGCGCCCGCGGGGAGAGGTGGTGGTCCTCTGGTCAGGCAGGGTGGTGGGCGCCATCTGGCCGCCGGTCATGGCGTAGAGGGCGTTGTTCACGAAGAAGAGGGCGAAGCGCTCGCCCCGGTTGGCGGCCTGGAAGGCGTTGTTGAAGCCAATGGCACCCAGATCGCCATCTCCCTGGTAGGCGATAATGTTCTTGTCGGGGAGGACGCGGCTGAGGCCGGTGGCGACAGCGGCCGCTCGCCCATGGGGGGCGGCGACATTGCCGCAGTCCAGGTAGTAGTAGCAGAAGGCGGCGCAGCCGACCGGGCTGACGAAGACGGTGTCGTCCTGCATCCCCAGCTCGACCATGGCCTCGCCGATCAGCTTCTGGATGATGCCGTGGCCGCATCCGGCGCAATAGTGGGTGCTGCGGGAGCCGTCCTTCCGATCGAAGGTCTCGTAGAATCCCTGGGCGCGCTTCATCATGCCTTCACCCCCAGCATCTCGCGGGCCTTCTCCTTGATGGCCTCCGCCTGGATGAGGTTTCCACCCATCCGGTTGATGAGGGCGACCTCCTGCCGGCCCTCGCAGGGCAGGTGCAGGAGCACGTCATCTCGGTACTGGCCGTTGCTGAGCTCGGCCACCAGGACCTTCTTGCCGCCGGCGGCCTTGGCCAGCTCCTCCCGCGGGAAGGGGAAGAGGGTTATGGGGCGGAAGAGGCCCACCTTCAGGCCCTCGGCGCGGAGCTCGTCCACGGCGGAGAGGGCGATGCGGGAGCAGGAGCCATAGGCGGTGATGACCAAGTCCGCATCATCGGTGAGATAACTCTCGGAGGCGGAGTCGGCGCGCATGGCCTCATACTTGCGCTGCAGGAGGTAGTTGTGCTCCTCCTGCAGGTCGATCTGCAGGTAGATGGAGGCGATGAGATTCTCCTTGGTCTCCAGGTCGCCGCAGACCGCCCACTCGTTGCAACAGGGGATCACCAGCTCCTCGGAGGGGAACTCTAGGGACTCCATCATCTGGCCCAGGACGGCATCGGCGAGAACGATCGCCGGGTTGCGATACTTGAAGGCCAGCTCGAAGGCCTTGATGGTGAGGTCGCACATCTCCTGCACCGAGGCGGGCGCCAGGACTATGCAGCGGTAGTTGCCGTGGCCTCCGCCGCGGACCGCCTGGTCGTAGTCTCCCTGCTCGGGGCCGATGTTGCCCAGGCCGGGGCCGGTCCTCTGGACGTCGACCACGACGGCGGGAAGCTGAGCGCCGGCAAGGTAGGAGAGTCCCTCCTGCATGAGGCTCATACCGGGGCCGGAGGATGCGGACATGCATCTCGTCCCGGCGCTGGCGGCACCGTACATCATGTTGATGGCGCCGGTCTCGCACTCCGCCTGCAGGAAGACCTTGCCCATCTGCGGGAGCAGGTCGGCCGCGGCGTGGGCGATCTCCGATGCCGGGGTGATGGGGTAGCCGAAATAGGCATCGCATCCGGCGTAGAGGGCGCCGATCATGACGGCGTCGTTGCCCTTGACGAACTTCCTCATGCCTTCACCTCCTTGTCGGGGGTGTAGACCTCGATGGCAAAGGGTTCCGGGCAGTTGTAGAAGCATATGGCGCAGCCGATGCAGCCCTCGCCGGTGTAACGGGCGGTGCGGTAGCCTTGCACGTTGATGTGCTCGGAGAGCTCCAGCACGCCCCTGGGGCAGGCGTCTATGCACCGACCGCAACCCTTGCACTCGTCCTGAGATATGACAGGGCGAGGCCTGTCCGCTTTCCCTTCACCGCTCATGCTCCGAAAAACGCTCCTGATTACTTAAAGATTGATGGTCTACGCCAGGGCCTGGGGGGCCTCTGAATATGAGTTTATCTCACCTATCTCGGGGAATGAGCTCCAGGTCCGAAATGGCGCTTGCTACTTTGTCACAATTTCTTAAGAAGTGATTGTAAACAGACATTTATCAGTGAATCTGAATTTGGAGCAGGATGCGCTTCGATTATCGCATCCCCCTCCTTGTTTGCATGAAGATATGTCCTCCTCCATAGTGAGCCAGTGTTTTGTTTGTGAATAAATAGCGGGGCCGATATTCTTATCTTGATTTTCTAAGATGGCGAGGATACTATTATTGTTAATAATAAATAAATGACACTTTGTCTGATTTTACTATATAATGTCCTCAAAGCCGACAGTATAAATAAAATAAGCCATCTCGCAAAATTCTATCAGTTGCGGCAGTCCCGTGAGACTCACTGGGGTGCCGGAACCTGGAGCGTAAATCAACATGCCATCACCGATGCCGAGATCAAACCTCTTGCACGCAGTTGACGCCGCCGTCGAGGATCTCATGGCCTCTGCCCTGGATCCCATCGGGGCCGCCGTCAAGGGAGCGATCCGCTCCGTGGGTGCGAAAGTATCTTCCGTCTTCGATGAAGAGGTCGACATCGAGGCCCTCTTCGAATCGGCGGAGACTCCGCGCGAGGGGGAGCAGGACTGCATATTGCGGGTGCGAAGACTGAGCAAGGTCTTCGGTCATGACCCCGACGAGGGACTGAGACTGGTCTCAGAGGGCCTCTGCAAGCAGGAGCTGCTGGAGAAGACGGGCATGACCCTCGGCCTGCATGACATCAGCTTCGACGTCTACCGCGGCGAGCTCTTCGTGCTCATGGGGCTCTCGGGAAGCGGCAAGTCCACCCTGGAGAGGTGCCTGAACCGCCTGGTGGAACCCACTGCCGGCTCGATACTCCTCGAAGGCGTGGAGATCACCGACCTCGACCGGGAACAGCTCATCGAGGTCCGTCGCCGCAAGATGGGCATGGTGTTCCAGAACTTCGCCCTGCTCCCCCACCGCACGGTGATGGAGAACGTGGGCTTTGGCCTGGAGGTCCAGAGCAAGGCCGGTGACAAGTACGACGAGCGCTGCCAGAACGTCATCGAGATGGTGGGACTCCAGGGCTACGAGGACGTCTACCCCTCCAACCTCAGCGGCGGCATGCAGCAGAGGGTGGGAATCGCCCGCGCTCTCGCCAGCAACCCCGACATACTGCTCATGGACGAGGCCTTCAGCGCTCTCGACCCCCTGATTCGCGGCGACATGCAGGACGAGCTCCTGGAGATCCGCAAGAAGATGGGCAAGACCATCATATTCGTCACTCACGACCTGGACGAGGCCCTCAAGCTCGGAGACCGCATCGCCCTCATGAACGACGGCGAGATCGTCCAGGTGGGCACCCCTGCCGAGATTCTCAACAACCCCGCTGATGACTACGTCGACCGCTTCGTGGAGAGCGTCGGCCAGGAGACTGTGGACAAGGTCTGCGAGCAGGAGAAGCGTCGCCGTGACGAGGCGGAGAGAAAGCTCCGCGAGAGGCTCAAGAGAAGGCGCCCCAGGGCCGCCTCCGGCAAGGGAGGGCTCTGAGTGGCGTCCAACTCCGCCATAGGCCTGGCGATAGAGGAGATCGTGGACCTGATGACTCACGGCCTCTACCCCATATTCGGACTCATCAGCGACGTCATCAACTTCCTGATGGACATCGCCATGGACCTGCTGACCTATCTGGCCCCCCTGGGGACCTTGGTCCTCATAACGCTGGTGGCCCTGCTCATAAGCAGGCGTCTGTCCGTTGCGGTGATGACCGCGATAGGTCTGTTCATCATCGACTACATCGGGCTCTGGCCGGAGTCCATGCAGACCCTGTCGCTGGTCCTGGTGTCCACCTTCATAGCGCTGCTGATAGGGATTCCCACCGGAATCCTCTCCTCCCGCTACGAGTCGGTGAACTCGGTGGTCAAGGTCTTCATGGACTTCATGCAGACCATGCCCTCCTTCGTCTACCTGATACCGGCAGTGGTCTTCTTCGGGCTGGGCGAGGTGCCCGGCGTGGTGGCCACGGTGATATTCGCCATGCCTCCGGCAGTGAGGCTCACCAACCTGGGCATACGTCAGGTCCCCGAGGACATGGACGAGGTGGCGGAGGCTTTCGGCTGCAGCTACGGTCAGAAGCTCTTCAAGGTGCAGTTGCCGATAGCCATGCCATCCATCATGGCGGGCGTGAACCAGACCATCATGCTCTCACTCTCGATGGTCGTCATCTCCGGCATGATCGGCGCCGCCGGGCTGGGTCAGGAGATCCTCCGGGCGCTGAGCCGCATCGACGTGGGCTACGGCTTCGAGGCCGGCCTCGCGGTGGTAATACTGGCCATCATGCTCGACCGCGTATCCTCCGCCTTCGGCGAGAGGAGGACCAAGCACTAATCTATCACACTCACGCGGGAGCGGGTTCCGTCCCGCCCCGCAGAAGGTAATTACATGAAAATAAAAAGCCAAACGGTAGCCATCGTAGTCGCCCTCGTGCTTCTAGCCGCAGGGCTGACCTACGTCGTGCTGAGCGGAGACGGTTACGAGGAGGGCAGCATAACCCACCTCGGGACCAATGTGGAAGGAGCGAAGATAGGGCTCGCAGTCCCGGACTACACCTGGGACAAGGGCATTGAGTCCATAAGCGACCTCAAGGGCAGCGTTCTCTTCGATGAGGAGATCGTGGGCATCGACGCCGGAGCGGGAGTGGTGATGGCGGCGGAGAGCGCCTTGGACGTCTACGAGCTAGATGGCTGGAGCGTCAAGACCAGCAGCTCCCCGGCCATGATCAGCGCCCTGGCATCGGCGGTCGATGCCGGCGAGGACATCGTGGTCACCATGTGGAACCCCCACTGGGCGGTCGGCAAGTACGGCCTGAAGTACCTTGAGGACCCCGATGGGGTCTTCGGGGGCGAGGAGCAGATCTCCACCATAGGCAACACCGCCTGGATCGACGCGAACCCCGAGGCCGTCGCCATAGCCGAGCGCTTCGAGTGGACGATGGCTGACATCGGCAGCGTCATGGCTGAAATCGAGGAGGGCAAGACCCCTGCTCAGGCAGCCCAGACCTGGATCGATGACAACCAGGCCACCGTCGCCGGCTGGATAGACGATGTGGAGGGCAGCGGAAAGATCAAGATCGGGCTCGTGAACTGGGAGTGCGCCGTGGCGTCCTCCAACGTCATGAAGCTGGTCTTCGAGCAGGCCGGCTTCCAGGTGGACCTGATCGAGGCTGACGCTGGCGTCATGTACACCGGCCTGGCCGGCGGCGACGTCCACCTCAGCTTCACTGCCTGGGTCCCCCTGACGCACGCCTCCTATTACGAGAAGTACGTCGAGGACTTCGAGGACTACATCTGAGCGTCCCGGAATCCCGAGACGGGCGTCTCCTCCTGTGAGTGCGTCTCAAACCACTTACCCTCTTTTTCCTCATCGCCATCCTTTTGTATGAGCTCCATAATCATTGTGCCTCCTCCGGCCTGCGGAGGATGAGAGGTGCCTGCTTGCCCATACTGCAACACGGCGATGTCAGCCTGAATTATGAGGTGGAGGGAGAGGGGGAGCCAGTGGTGCTCATCACCGGCCTGGGGGGCGACACCGCCTTCTGGAACGGCATGGTGGGGCTGCTCTCCCATCGCCACAAGGTTATCACTCTGGACAACCGCGGCGTCGGGCTCACCGACTGCGGCGAGAGTTCCTTCAGCGTGGCGGACATGGCCGCAGACGTGGTGGCCATCCTGGATCATCTGGGCATCGAGCGCTCTCACGTTCTCGGCTGGTCCATGGGCGGCAACATCGCCCAACAGCTGGCCGTCGACTTCCCGGATCGCGTCGGTGCCCTGGTTCTGGTCTCCACCTATGCACGACGCCCGGCTCGCTCCAGCGTGGCCATAGACA
>CAYXFQ010000067.1:0-5972 GCA_964464345.1 uncultured Methanomassiliicoccales archaeon
CAAGTACGAGGATGCGCGGACCAAGTACACCGAGGCCGGCGAGATCAAGCCCGAGGAGAAGTACCCGAAGGACCAGTTGAAGGCCATCGACCTCGCCCTGGAGGCCAAAGCCAAGAACGAGGAGAAGGTCATCGTCTTCAACCTCTCCGGCCACGGCCTGCTGGACCTGGCCGGTTATGAGCGCTTCCTCTCCGGTGAGATGCAACCCTCTGGAAACCGAGGCGTCTGAGCGACTCAAACCCTTTATCTATCCCTTTTTCCTACGAAGGAGCATGAAGCGCCGTTACGACGCTATAGGGCTCGACATGGACGGGACCCTGCTTAACACCAAAGTCAACTACACCGGACTCAGCAACCTTATTTTCAGTGAACTCGCAAAGATGGGAGTTCCCGATGAGCTCATGAGTCGTAGCGAAGGTGCTAAGTTCAGCATCGACGGCGCCACCGGCTATCTGATAAGGGCCGGCCGGGCGGAAGAGGTATGGGAGATGGAGCGGCGCATCAAGGATGCCGCCCTGGTCATCGAGATGGAGAACGTCCACCTCGCCCGCCCCTTCCCGGGAGCGGTGAAGGTCTTGGAGGACCTGAAGGACGAGGGGTACTCCATAGGCGTCCTCACCCGCGGCAGCCGGCATTATGCTGAAGCGGCCCTGAAGACCGCCGGGGTATGCGATCTCCTGGACGCCCTGGTCTGCCGGGACGATTATCACGAGAGCGAGGCCAAGCCCTCCCCTCTCGCCATGGACTACCTGGCGGAGGAGCTGGGCACTGAGAGCTCCCGCATACTCTACGTCGGCGACCACCGCTTCGACCACGACTGCGCCAAGGCCTCCGGGGCCGGCTTCGTGGCGGTGCTCTCCGGAACCTTCAACCGCGAGGACTGGGCGGAGCTGGGCAACGGCTTCCCGATCATCGAGACCGTCGCCTCGCTGCCGGAAGTATTCTAGCGGCAGAATTGAAACATCAGAGCATCCGCTCTTCTATCTGTAGGAAATTTAAGAAAAGTAAGGGGTTTGTGGGAGGAGTCCCACTCAGACCTTGCGGGTCTCGTGCTTGTTCTCCTCGATCTCGTCGAACTTGAACCTCTCGATGTTCTTCTCGAAGGTCCTGTCCTTGGGCGCGAGCTTCTTGACGGTCTCCAGCAGAGCGAAGGCGGTGTCCATCAGACCGGCGCCGAGGGTGAGCCCGAAGCGAGTCTTGCCGGCCACCAGGTGACCGGGGTTCACGACGTCGTGGGGGTCCAGGGCGGTCTTGATGTCCCTCATGACCTCCACGCCCGCCTTGTCCCTGATGTTGGTCAGGTTGGAGGCGAAGAAGACGCCCAGGCCGAGGTGGCGACCACCGTACTCGGTGGAGGCGGATCCCACGTGGGTGTTGTAGGAGAAGCCCAGCATGCCCAGCGGAGTCTCGTTGTTCATGAAGTAGTAGGGCATGAACATGGCAGTGCTGCGGTCGGCGATCATACCGATGACGCCGCCGGCGTCCATCTTCATGTCCTCGAAGGCCTTGTAGCAGCGCTCGGCGAACTCCGCCCAGTCGACCACCGGAACCACGACCTCAGCGGGGATGGCACCGACGCCAACCATGCGAGCGCGGAACTCGTAGCACTTCTCGAACCACTCGTGAGCGGCGACCTCGTCGGAGATGCGCTTGCCGCCGTGGTTGGCGACGATCTCGTCTATGACGGCCTCCTCCATGGCGACCGACTCCTCGCTTCCCTGGAGGGTGACGAGGAAGAGGTTCTTGACGTCCGGGGCCTCGATGCCAGCCTTGCGCTGGTTCTCGAAGTGGAACTCGTCGGACCAGGCGAGGTGCAGCGGCTTGATGCCGGGGTGCCTCACGATGTCCTGGAGCGGGCCACCGATCATGGCCAGCTTGTCAAACTCGTAGGCCGTGGGCTTGACGATGCCCATGGGCTGCAGAGCGAGGGTGACCGTGGCGATCATGCCCAGGGTCCCCTCCGCGCCTATGAAGAGCTGGTTGAGGTTGTAGCCGGCCATGTTGTCGACGACGGTGTCGTAGCCGGTCTGGGTGATGCTGCCGTCGGACAGGACGACCTCCATGTTGCGGACGTTGTCCTTGGCGGAGCCGTACTTGTACCCGCCGATGCCGATGCCGCCAGTGGAGACCCAGCCACCGACAGTGGCGGCGGGGTAGCTGCTAGGATAGGAGCCGATCAGGAGACCTTTCTTGGCGCAGGCTTCGTAGGCCTTCTCCCAGGTGCAGCCGGCGCCTACCTTCACAAACATGTTGACTTCGTCGATCTCGATGATCTCGTCGAGACCGCTGGCGAAATCCACCAGGATGCCTCCGAAGACCGGCATGGAGCCGCCCAGTCCCCAGGTAGAGTTACCGCGGGGAGTGACAGCGATGCCGTTCTTGTAGGCGATCTTCATGATTTTGGAGAGGTCCTCGACGGTCTTGGGCCTCACCACTACGTCAGGTATGTTCTTGAACGCGATGGTGGCCTCCTTGGGCAAAGGCGCCAAGTCGTGACTGTACAGGATGCGGTCCATCTCGCTGACGTTGACGTTATCCCTGCCGATGGCGTCCTCCAGATCGGCGATAATCTCAGGCGTGACGGCGCGGGATAGTTTTTCTTCCCCTTTGGCTTTCATATAAGTAATCCTCCTAGCTGAATGTGACTCGGATTGTCTTCGGAATCAGGTTTATCTTTATTATAACTTTTGTCAAAATCATAGCTGCCAGACGCATAGCGGCTTATAAGCGGCCGGGAGCCTCGGCAGCGTCCGTGGACAGGAATATGCCCGCGGCCAGAGAGCGCAGGGCGGCGATGCTGGCGGGAGAGGTGGAAAAGAGGTGCGTGGGACAGCGGCAGTCGGAGCATCCGAAGCCTGCGAGGGCAGGCTCCGCCCCTTTTGCCAGCAGCTCGCGGCCGAGCTCGCACTCGTTCCAGGGAGCGATGAACCCCAGCGCCCAGGGGCGCTCCGCGATCACGCTGAGGCGGTCGACATGCCAGCGCATGGCCTTCTCGCTGCGGAGATGCCTTCCCAGGCGCTGGTCCAGGCCGTTGCGGGCGGAACCCACGTAGGCGTAGGTGCCCGGCTCGAGTCGACACTCTCCCAGCGCGCCCACCTCCCCGGCGAAGCCGTGGGGCAGGGGCAGAAGCAGGATGTAGCAGCCGGGCCGGATCATTCGCTGTCCTTGTACTCCACTTCGGAGCGGGACAGGATGCGGATGATGGTGCTGCTGTCGCTGAGCCGGGAGGGGTGTATCTCGGCCACGTCGCCGAGGCGGCGTCCGTAGACCTGGAGCTCCTCCAGCTCCTTCACGTGCTCCCGGTAGGGAATCTTCACCCTCAGGCCGTCCAGGCGCAGGACCACCGGCGCCGGGCGCAGGTTGTAGGTCACGGCGTCCAGCCCCTCCAGGAGCTGCATGACCTCTGCGGGGTGCACGAAGAGCGGGTCCTCCAGGATGATCTTGCGACGGTCCTCGATGACCTTGACCATGGCCTCGGAGATCTCCTCCAGCTTCGCCCGCTCGTCCGGGCGCCGCATGCGCTCCGACTTGCGGCCGACGCCGTCGACGATGGCCTCGCAGTCCTCGTCCAGCCCCTCCGGGCGCGGCCCGGTGACCAGCACCACCGGCTTCTCGATCTCGGAGAAGAGGTGGCTCTTGGCCTCGATGCAGGTCTTGAAGTTGCCCATCATGAAGACCGCGGCGTCGTACTCGTTGACAATCGCCTTCTCCTCGGCCATGATCTGGGCGCGACCCTTCCCGCGTCCGCGGGCTAGCCCCATCACGACCGTGATGGCGCCCAGGCGGCGCAGCATCTCGGCGATGTCGCAGATGGGGTGGGGCATGTGGTGCCTGCCCAGGGTGGGCCCGACCACGGCGATCTCGGTGCCTCCCAGGGAGACCTTCTTGGTCACCCCGCCCAGCTCCTTGGCGAGCTTCTCCACGGCGGGGATCTCGTCCCCGGGGATGGCCATGGTGATCATCAGCATCTGCTGGCTGCGGGTCTGGTTGATCACCACCCCGCCCAGGTCGTCTATGAGCTCGTAGAGCTCGTTGGAGCGGTAGATACCGCCGTCAAACATGAGAACCTCAAACATTGACCTCACCTCCCATGGCCCGGTGCATGGCCCTGGCCTCCTCCTTGAGCTCCTCGGTCATCTTGTCCTCGGTGGCGAGGATGGTGAGGACGTTGCCCTCGGTGAGGTTGTAGCGGGCCTTCATGCCCTCGGGGAGGGTGCGCCACATGGCGTCGATGATCTCGTTCTTCACCTTGTCCCCCGAGGAGACCTCGATGTCCTCTATCTCCTCCGCGCTGACCCCCTGGACGGAGATCTCATAGCGGCTCAGCTGATCCACCCGGTCGCGCCGGTAGCGCTCCCAGAGTATGCTCAGTATAGCCGGTGCGAAGACCTCGTCGGAGATGGTCAGCCGGGCACCCTCGGGCTCGTCTCGCAGGGTGGCCACGTCGGAGAGCACCCGCCTCTCGGGGCGAGTGCGCAGGCGGAGGGAGTAGACGAAGACCGGGTCGGCGGGCCGCTGCACTATGCGGACCTCCTCCACCACGCGGTTCTTCCCCAGGTCGACTAGTATGCGGCGGAAGAGCTCGTGATAAGCCTCGTTGCCGTACGGATCGGTGCCCTCCACTGTGATGTTCATCTCAGATGACCTCTAGGAATCCGGAGGACAGCAGCGCCGCCCCCACGGCTCCGATGTACTGGGAGTGAGGCGGCACGATGGGTTGAGTGCCGAGGATCTCCCCCATGGCGTTCACCATGCCGGAGATCAGTGAGGTCCCGCCGACCTGGATGACCGGCTGGCGCACGTCGATCTCCTGCAGCTGCTGCTCGTAGATCTGCTCCGCCACGCTGTGACAGGCGGCGGCGGCCACGTCCTCGCGGGTCTTGCCCTCCGCCAAGGTGGTGACCAGGTCCTGGATTCCAAAGATGGAGCAGTAGGAGTTCATGTTCACGTTGCGCCAGTCGCCCTGATCGGCGATGGCGCCCAGCTCCGTGACCTCCAGCTTCAGCCGCTTGGCGACGATCTCCAGGAAGCGTCCGGAGGCTCCGGCGCAGATTCCACCCATGGTGAAGTTGTCGGGAACCCCGTCCCGTACAGTGATGGCCTTGTTGTCCATTCCACCGATGTCGATGATGGTGGCCTCGCCCCTCTGGCGGTCGGCGAGCCAGACCGCGCCCTTGGAGTTGACGGTCAGCTCCTCCTGCACCAGGCGAGCGTCCAGATGCTTGCCGATGGTGAAGCGGCCGTAGCCGGTGGTGCCGATGGCCTCAAGATCCTTCATCTTCAGGCCAGCGTCCTCCAGGGCCTCGTGCAGGAGGGCCACTGCGGAGTCCACCACCTCACCGGAAGGCCCCCAGGCCTTGCCGACGATCTCGTTGTCCACCATGACCAGGGCCTTGGTGGTGGTGGAGCCGGAGTCTATCCCGGCGGTGATGCCGCTCTGGCGCTCGCGGGCGAGCAGCTCCTTGCGGCTGACGATGGTGACGAGTGCCTCCATGCGGGTGAGCAGCTGGGAGGACTTCATCCTCTCGGTGAACGAGTAAGTGACCACCGGGAGGCGGGTGTGCTCCTGTATGAAGCGGCGGAGCTCGTTCCTGACCAGGGCGCCCTCGGCGCAGCGGAAGCAGGTGGCGATGAACACCGCGTCGGCGTCATACTTGCCCTCCGCCAGGTGAACGGCGCGGGCGATCATGAGTTTGAGCTGCGGGGAGACGGGGTTGAAGCCGAACTTCTCCACGCTGGGCGCGATGTCGTCCGCATCAACGTCGGGGTGCATCATCTTGGCACCGACGCTGAGGGCGGCCTTCTCTATCTCATACTGGACGGCGCTGTACTCAGTGCCGCAGGACAGCTGTGCAATCTTGATCACTTCAATCCCTCCAGGAACTCCTTGACCTGGAGAACCAGGTCGCGGCCTTCCTCTTCCGTCTCGGGGTACTTGGTATCGAGGGTGGGAATCCCCCTCCTCCTCACCA
>CAYXFQ010000068.1:0-5955 GCA_964464345.1 uncultured Methanomassiliicoccales archaeon
AGTGCATCGCCCGCGGCCCGCCGGAGTGGGACGCCGCCAACCGCAAGCGCGCGGGCGGCGTGATCACTGACATCAGAGTGGACGGTCACACGTTGATCATGGACACTGTCATCGGGGAGAGGCCACTGCGCTTCGGCCCCGTCTCGGCGGAGCTCGGCGGCCAGGGACTCGGCGCCCTCCTCGTGGAGGGGGACCAGGTCCGCACCCGCTGGGAGGGGCTGGCCGGCGCCACCGTCGGCATCGGGGCCTGCATACCGCAGTCCTCCGACGTCATCCAGACCATCTACCCAGATGACTTCCGCATCGGCGGCGCCCACCGCGCCAGCGTGGAGATCCTCACCCCCAAGTACACTCGCGTGATCATAGGGGCCGACGACACCGACACCAAGGAGAAGGGAGCGTCCTGGTCGCTGATGATGCGCCTCGGGCAGGAGTGCCCGGTGGGGAGGTTCCTGGACCACAAGATCATCCAGCTCAACCCCAAGGCCCCCAACAAGACCACCAACTGCTGCTCCACCGCGGTGTCCTTCGCCGTGCGGGACTCCGAGAGGGGCGAGCTGCTGTCATTCGCCAAGGACTTCCTGGCGGACAACACCTACTCCGACGACACGGTGATGACCGTGCTCAGCGGACTGCGCATACCTCCCGACCTGGAGGATTTCGGATGGAAGTGCAAGTACATCCTCTACGAGGTGCAGGACGCCATAGACGCCGCGGAGCGCAGCGGAGTGGAGATAATCGAGGTCACCGGCGACAAGGGAACCATCGGTGCCGTGGCGGCCATAGGCTGCTTCGACATGGGCCTCAAGGCCGCCGGCCTACCCGAGGACGACTTGTAGGAAAAAACATGCCCACCATTCAGAAGGAGTTGGAGAAGCTCGTTTCGAACACCGCCTACAGCGCCTACGAGGCCAAGCTGGAGAAGGAGGTGCTCGCAGAGGAGACTCCCCGCCACCTGGCGATCATCATGGACGGCAACCGCCGCTTCGCCCAGGAGATGGGACTCTCATCCGGCTCCGGGCATGAGGAGGGCAAGAGGAAGCTGGAGGAGGTCTTCGACTGGTGCCAGCGCGCCGGCATACGGGTGCTGACCGTCTACGCCTTCTCCACCGAGAACTTCCAGCGCAGCGGCGACGAGGTGGAGCTGCTCATGGAGATGTTCGAGGAGAGCTTCTACACCCTGGCGGAAGAGGACCGGGTGCACAAGAACCGCATAAGGGTCATGGTCCTCGGCGACCGGGAGCTTCTCCCGCAGAGCGTGCAGGAGGCCATCGATACGGTGGAGGAGGCCACCAAGGACTATGACAGCTACATCTACAACATCGCCATCGCCTACGGCGGGCGCCAGGAGATAGTCTACGCCCTCAAGCAGGTGGCCCAGAAGGTCAAGGACGGGGAGATGGAGGTGGAGGAGATAGACGAGGATGCCATCTCCGACCACATGTACACCTCCCATGTCCCGGACCCGGACCTGGTGCTCCGCACATCCGGCGAGGTGCGGGTGTCCAACTTCCTGCTCTGGCAGATGGCCTACTCCGAACTTTACTTCACTGACATCTACTGGCCGGGATTCCGCTACATCGACTTCCTGCGGGCCATACGGTCCTATCAGCAGCGCCGTCGCCGCTACGGCGAATGAGCGCTGGGATGCATTTAAGTAGATTCTCGATTTAACCCGGCCCAGGAGTCCAGTCCATGGCCCGGTCTGACATTATCTTCCTACACGCCCCGAGCGTATTCGACTTCCGGAAAAAGCCCATATTCTACGGCCCGGTGAGCGACGTGGTGCCGTCCTCCCCGGTCTTCGAGATGTACCCCATCGGCTTCATGACCCTCTGCACCCACCTGGAGATGGCGGGCTACCGCACCCGCATCGCCAACCTGGCGGTGCAGATGCTGGCCAACCCCCGCTTCGACCCGGAGAGGAGGATCAGGACCCTGGATGCCGAGGTCTTCGGCATCGACCTGCACTGGATGCCGCACGCCCACGGCGCCATCGAGGTGGCCAAGCTCGTGAAGAAGCACCACCCCGACGCCAAGGTGCAGCTCGGCGGCTTCACCTCCTCTTACTATCACGAGGAGCTCATCCGCCGGCCGGAGGTCGACCTGGTCATGCGCGGGGACTCCACTGAGATCCCCACCGTGAAGATGATGGACGTCCTCTCCAAGGGAGGGGACCTCTCCGAGGTTCCGAACCTCACCTGGAAGGATGACGAGGGCCGCATTCACGTCAACCCCCTGAGCCACGTCCCGACCGACCTGGACTGGCTGGAGTTCGACTACGGGACCATGATCAAGAGCACCCTGCGCCACATGGACATCAAGGGCGCCCTGCCCTGGCTGGGCTGGGACGAGCTGCCCCTGACCTCCGTGTTCACCGTCAGGGGATGCTCCCACAACTGCGCCGAGTGCGGGGGATCCAAGTTCGCCGGCGACCACTTCCTCTGCCGCCGCCGGCCCGCCTTCCGCAGCCCGGAGAAGCTGGCGGAGGACATGGAGGGCATCCAGGACTACCTGCGCTCCCCCATATTCGTCATCGGCGACCCCCGTCAGGGCGGTCGCGACTACGCCGAGCGCCTCTTCAAGGAGATCAAGGAGAGGGACATCGACAATCACATCGCCTTCGAGCTCTTCGCCCCCGGCGACACCGAGTTCTACCGCCAGGCCCAGGACGCCCTCGGCGCCTACTCCATCGAGATGTCGCCCGAGTCCCACGACGAGATAGTGCGCAAGGCCCTGGGCAAGGGCTACGACAACGCCGCCATCGAGGGCACCCTGGACAAGGCTTTCCGCAACGGCTGCGAGCGCTTCGACATGTTCTTCATGACCGGCCTGCCGCAGCAGACCCCCGAGTCCGCCCTGGACAGCGCCCGCTACGCTGGCAAGCTCTGGGAGGTCATGGACGGGCGGAAGGGGCTCTACGTCTACTCTGCTCCGTTCGCGCCCTTCATCGATCCCGGCAGCCGCGCCTTCGAGGACCCCGAGCGCTGGGGATACAAGCTATTCGCCCACACCCTCGAGGACCACCGCCAGCTCTTGGACAACCCCTCTTGGAAGCACGTCCTCTCCTACGAGACCAAGTGGATGAGCAGGGACGACATCGCCGAGGTGTCCTACGAGTCCGCCCTCCTCCTGAACGAGGCCTCCTATGAGTGGGGTCAGGTGGATGAGGAGGAGTACCGCTCCCGCAAGGAGCGCACCGTCACCGCCCGCGACCTGATGCGGCGCATCGACGACATCATGCTCATAGAGAACGCCGAGGCGAGGGAGAGCGCCCTCTGGGGAATCAAGGAGGAGGGGGCCAGGATCATGGCCTCCACCATCTGCGACAAGAAGGACCTGGACTGGGAGACCGGGTCCATCTGGAGCAACGCTCCCCGCGTGGTGGGCGGACTGCTGAAGTCCACCCTGCCGAAGCTTCTGGGCCGGAATTAGGGCGAGTGGGAAAAAAGCTCACTCGCCGAGCTGGCGGGACTTCTCCGCCGAGGCTCGCACCGCGCCTATCATTGCCGCACGGACTCCGGCATCCTCGAGGACCTTCATGGCCTCGATGGTGGTGCCGCCGGGAGAGCAGACCATGTCCTTGAGGCGGCCGGGGTGCTCCCCAGTATCCAGCACGGTCTTCGCCGCGCCCAGGAGGGTCTGCGCCGCCAGGCTCTGCGCCACGTCGCGGGGCAGGCCCATGAGCACTCCCCCGTCCGCCAGCGCCTCTATGACCAGGTAAGCGTAGGCGGGACCGCTGCCGCTGAGCCCGGTGACGGCGTCCAGGAGGTTCTCCTCGACCTGGTGGGCGACTCCCACCGCCTCGAGTATCTCGCGGACGGTGGCCAGATCGTCCTTCTCAACGCCTCTTCCGGAGGAGAAGGCGCTGGCGCTGGCCATGGACATGCAGGGCTGGTTGGGCATCACCCGCACCAGGCGGGCCTTGGGAATCATCTTGGCCAGGGAGTCCAGCGTGATGCCGGCGGCGATGGAGATCACCAGCTGGTCATCCCGGAAGGAATCCTCGATGCTGGCCAGGGCGGCAGCCAGGTGCTGGGGCTTGAGGGCGAGGATCACCACGTCTGAGGTCTTCACGACCTCGGCGTTGTCAGCGGTGACATTCACAGCGAGGGAGGAGGAGATGTAGTCCCTCCGGCCCTCGAATATCTCGCTGGCGATGATGTCCGCAGGAGCGTAGAGCTCGCGGGCGATGACGCCTCTCATCAATGCCTCTGCCATGTTCCCTGCGCCGATGAATCCGAGTCTTGCGGCCATAGATTCCAACACTCCAACTCTCCTGTTAGAGTTATCTCTCTTATAAGTCTGCTTGCCGTCCGACAGGGAAGGCGAGAAAGCTAGCCAGTGCGCCCTGGCGGGATAGCAAGAATGGCGCATAGAATCTTTAAATAAGTATATTTGATACCCCAAGGCAATGATGCTCGTGGAGGAATATCTACCGGTGGCGATATACGCCGTCCTAGCGATGGGTTTCGCGCCCCTCGCTTGGTGGGCCTCCAGGTTCTTCCGTCCCGAAAGGCCGTCCGAGTGGAGAGACACTACTTATGAGTGTGGATCCGAACCAATCGGCGAGGCCCATGTCCAGTTTAAATTCCAATACTACATGTTTGGTATCATCTTCGTGGTATTCGATCTGGTCGTGGCCTTCCTGATGCTCTGGGCTGTCGCCTTCAGCGACCTCACTGAGATGGGGAAGCTTTGGGCTGTGGTCTTCCTTGGGATGCTCCTTCTAGGAGTAGGATATGCTCTCAAAAAGGAGGCAAACCTATGGATATGAGCCTGTACCCGCACGCCGTCGCAATGAGCGCGAACGAATTCATGACCTGGTCCGCTTCGATTATGGACAACCTTCTCTCCGGAGGAACCAAGCGAGTCGTGGACAAGGTCACCGGCCCCATATGGGCATGGGCGATGAAGAACTCCATCCACCCCCTGCACTTTGGGCTGGCCTGTTGCGCCCTTGAGATGGCCGCGGCCTCTAACACCAAGTATGACGCTGAGCGCATCGGTACCATCTACCGCTCCACTCCCCGTCAGACTGACGTTCTCATTATCAACGGGTGGATCTCCAAGAAGGTCCGTCCCGACGTAAGACGACTGTACGAGCAGATGCCCAACCCGAAATGGGTTGTCGCCATGGGCGAGTGCGCCATTTCCGGCGGCCCATGGTACGACTCCTACAACATCGTGCAGGGCGCTGACCAGATCGTGCCGGTGGACATCTACATCCCCGGCTGCCCGGTCAAGCCCGACGCCATGTTGGACGGCTTCCTGCTCCTGCAGAAGAAGATTGAGAAGTACTTCGCGCGCGGAGTATTCCTGGAAGACTGAGGTGAACTAGACATGACTAAAGAATTCTATGAGTCACCGAGCGTGGAGCAGATCTCTGAACTCCTCACTGGTCGCTTCGGCGGCAAGCTGGAGGTCAAGAGCAGCGCCCCGCGCCGGCTGTACATCTCGGCGAAGAAGGAGGCCATCTTCGAGATTGCCACCTATCTCCACGACGTTCTCAACTTCGAGCAGGCCTCCTCGGTCTGCGCTGTGGACTACGAGAGCCACATGACGGTGGTCTACCACCTTTCGAACTACTTCAACGGGGTCATGGTCGAGATCAACGTCGACGTCCCCAACGACGACCTCAGGATAGACTCCGTGTCTTCCATATGGGGCGGTGCCAACTGGCACGAGCGGGAGACCTGGGAGCTCTTCGGCATCATCTTCGAGGGCCACCCCAAGCTGGAGAGGCTCCTCACACCGGATGACTACCAGTTCTTCCCCTTCCGCCGCTCCTACAAGCTGAGGAGGGCTGATTGATGAGCAAGATGTGGGTAACGATGGGGCCTCAGCACCCCTTCTCGCACGGACTCTGGACCCTGAAGGTCCAGGTCGACGGTGAGATAATCCAGGACGCTGAGCCCGTGATAGGCTATCTGCACCGGGGCTGGGAGAAGGAGT
>CAYXFQ010000069.1:0-5899 GCA_964464345.1 uncultured Methanomassiliicoccales archaeon
CCGGAGATGATGTTCTTGGGACCGTTGCGGGTGTTGATCTCCCTCTCCTCGGCAAAGACCACGCGGGCCATGATGTCCACGTTCTGCTCGCTGCCGTCGAGATCGGAGATCTTCTTGCTCAGCGACTCGGCGCTGACAAAGGTGGCGTCGGCGCCGTACTTGCGGAGTATCCCCCGCTCAGCAGCCTCAAGGGACACCTTGTAGACGTTGAGATAAGTGTCGAGCTCCTCGACGATTTTGCTCTCATCGACCTTTCCTTCCAGCACCCCGGCGATTCTCTCTATGGTGGGTGTAAGTTCTTCAATGTTCATTCCTTCGGCCTCCGAAGATACAATGTCCGTAATCTGCATCGCTTAATAATGTATCTACGGAGTTCACAGAAAGTACCTCTAGAACATCCTTGCCCCTGCAGGAAGCCTACATCTCCTAAAGGGTCTCAATAGCCTTGTTTTCAACCCAATCTTTAAACTCTCAATCGCAATACCGCAATATGGTTCCGAAGGATAAGATTGCCAGCATCCTGGAGGGCTACGACAAGGACGAGATCCGCATCGCCACTCTATGTTCTCATTCCTCCCTGCAGATATTCCACGGGGCCAGGAAAGCGGGTTTCAAATCCATCGGCTTCGCCGTTTCTCAGGACACCCGCTACTATGACGCCTTCCCGCTGGGAAGGCCGGACGAGCTCATCCGCTTCCAGGACTACGATGAGATCTTCGACCGGGCGGGGGAGTTCGTGGACGACAACGTCGTCCTCATCCCGCACGGCTCCTTCGTGGAGTACATCGGACCCAAGAAGTTCGAGACCCTGGAGATCCCCTGCTACGGCAACCGCGCCGTCCTGCAGTGGGAGTCCGACCGGGACATGGAGAGGCAGTGGATCACCTCCGCCGGCGTCCCCATGCCTCGCATCATCAACGATGCTCGCGAGATCGACAAGCCGGTGCTGGTGAAGTACCACGGCGCCAAGGGCGGCCGCGGCTTCTTCGTGGCCAAGGACTACCCAGACTTCAAGATGAGCATCGATCACACTCAGCCTTACAATATCCAGGAGTACGTGCTCGGAACCCGCTACTACATGCACTTCTTCTACTCCCCGCTGAAGCAGGACGGCTACCGCCTGGACCGGGGAGGCACCCTGGAGCTGCTCTCCATGGACCGCCGCGACGAGAGCAACATCGACGAGCTCTACAAGCTCGGCTCCCAGGAGGACCTCAAGAAGCACGGCCTCTACCCGTCCTTCGTGGTCACCGGCAACATCCCCGTGGTCATCCGCGAGTCGCTGCTGCCGCAAGCCTTCGACCTGGCGGAGAAGATCGTCAACCGCTCCTACGAGCTCTTCGGCGGCATCTGGGGACCGTTCTGCCTGGAGACCATCGTCACCGACAAGCTGGAGTTCAAGGTCTTCGAGATCTCCACCCGCATCGTGGCCGGGACCAACCCGTTCATATCGGGCTCCCCCTACGCCGACCTTATCTATCCCGGGCTGAGCACCGGGGGCCGCATGGCAAATGAGATAAAGGACGCCGCCCGGGAGGACAACCTCGAGGAGATCCTCTCCTAGGCGGCGAGGCACTTGTAAAAAGATTGGGCCTAGTAGCCCCGGCTCTGCAACTGCTCCTCGAGCGGGATGCTGTCTGCGGATATTCCCCGCATGGCGTCACCCAGCCCCTTGGAGACTTCCGCGATGACCTCGGCGTCGTCGAAGTTGCGGACCGCCTCCACGATGGCGTCAGCACGGACGGCAGGCTCGGCGGACTTGAATATGCCGGAGCCGACGAAGACCCCGTCGCAGCCCATCTGCATCATCATGGCGGCGTCAGCGGGAGTGGCCAGGCCGCCGGCGGCGTAGTTGACCACCGGGAGCCTCTGCATCTCGGCAACCTCGACCACCAGGTCGAAGGGGGCCTCGATGTCGCGAGCGTACATCATCAGCTCCTGCCGGTCCAGGCCCTTCAGGGAGCGGACCGCCTCGTTGATGGTGCGGTGGTGGCGAACGGCCTCGATGACGTCGCCGGTGCCGGCCTCGCCCTTGGTGCGTATCATGGCCGCGCCCTCGGCGATGCGCCGCAAGGCCTCGCCCAGGTCGCGTGCCCCGCAGACGAAGGGGGTGTCGAACTGGGTCTTGTCAACGTGATAGAAAGGGTCGGCAGGGGTGAGGACCTCGGACTCGTCGATCATGTGCACGCCCAGGGACTCCAGTACCTGAGCCTCCACGAAGTGGCCGATGCGCACCTTGGCCATGACCGGGATGTCCACCGCGTCCATGATCTCCACGATCATCTGCGGGTCCGACATGCGGGCCACGCCCCCCTGGGAGCGTATGTCAGCGGGAACCCTCTCCAGAGCCATAACGGCCACGGCGCCGGCGTCCTCGGCGATGCCCGCCTGCTCGGCGTTGGTCACATCCATGATGACTCCACCGTGCTTCATCTGGGAGAAGCCCCTCTTGACCAGGTCCGCCCCGTGGCGGAGCGCCGACATGTCCAGCTCGAATGCCATTTTATAACACCTATCTCTGAGTTATCGAAGTTCTTTATTTAACCCTTTCCAGCAATCATGTACATGATTGTACATCATCGTTCATCATATTCACATTCAAAGGCCGCGTTTTCTGGCCTGTAGAAGGAGAGTGCAGAGAAGGGATGAACAGTAAACGATATCTATCCGTGGTTGATTCATCAAAGGATGGTATCGAAGCGGCTGCAGAATGTCCCCACCTCAGGGACTGTTAAGATCGCTAACATCGTCAGTCAGCTGAGGGAGTCGGGAGTGGACATATTGTCCTTCTCCATGGGGGAGCCGGACTTCGACACGCCTCGCAACATAGTCGACGCGTGCATCACCTCTTTGGAGGATCGATTCACCCATTACACTTCATCGTTGGGCATCCCGGAGCTCCGGGAGGCCATCGCCGCCAAGACGCGGCGGGACAACAACATTCTCTGCAGCGCTGACAACGTCCTGGTCACCCCCACCAAGCATGCGATCTTCATGATCGCCCTGGCCTATCTGGACCCTGGAGACGAGGTTCTCCTGCCGGACCCCGCCTGGGTGACCTATGATGCCTGCATCCGTCTGGCCGGCGCCAAGCCGGTGCATGTGCCTACCAACGGCAGCAACGGATTCCGGGTGACCCCGGAGATGGTTGCCGAGAAGGTCACAAAGAAGACCAAGATGATCATCCTCAACAGTCCCTGCAACCCCACTGGCATGGTAATGCCGCGCTCCGACCTGGAGGGGATTGCGGACATCTGCCAGGATCACAACCTGCGGGTGCTCTCGGATGAGATTTACGAGCGCATCATCTACGAGGGGGAGCACGTCTCCATCGGCTCCCTGGACGGGATGTTCGACCGCACCCTCACCGTGTCGGGGCTGTCCAAGACCTACGCCATGACCGGCTGGAGGCTGGGATGGCTGGTGGCCCCGGAGGCGGACATCATGCAGGTCAACAAGCTTCAGACTCACTCCATAACCTGCTGTGCGTCCTTCACCCAGCCCGCCGCCATCGAGGCCATCAACGGGCCGCAGGAGGAGATCGACCGCATGGTGGGGGAGTTCCGCAAGCGCCGGGACCTGATGGTCAACCTCATCAACGACACTCCCGGGCTCAGCTGCGACGTCCCCGCGGGAGCATTCTACTGCTTCCCCCGCTACGAGATGGACATGAGCTCCGAGGACCTTGCCGCCCACCTCCTGAAGGAGGCCCACGTGGCCGTCACCCCCGGGTCCGCCTTCGGACCCTCTGGCGAGGGCTGCCTGAGACTCTCCTACGCCGCCAGCGAGGAGCAGATAATCGAGGGCATGGGTCGCATCAAGGACGCGCTCTCCAAGCTCTGACCGGGCACCAAGATTTATAAGATACCGCGATTAAGGGTCAACAGCTGACGGCATCGCTCCCCAGAGGGGAGAAAGGCCGTCCCCGGCCCCTGTGACCGGGTGCGTGAGGGATAAAGTGGGTAAAAAAATGTTCACCGTCGGCCCCGTGGAGGTGAGGGAGGAGCTGCGCCAGGCCATGGCCCAGCCCATCATCACCCACCGGTGCAAGGAGTACAAGAATCTGCACGAGGGCATAGTGGAGAAGATGCGGAAGGTGCTGGGCACCGACATGGACATATTCCTGGTCGGAGGCTCCGCCTCGGTCTTCCTGGAGGCCTGCATACGCAACGGCGTCTCCAAGAAATCCCTGGCCCTGTCCAACGGCTCCTTCGGAGACCGCTGGCGAGACATCGCCGCCCTGAACGGGAAGGATGCCGGATGCATTCAGGTCCCCTGGGGAAAGGCCATCCGCGCCTCCCACCTGGAGGGAGGGCTGGAGAAGGACGTTGAAGCGGTGACCGTGGTCAGCACCGAGTCCTCCACCGGAGTTCTCAACCCGCTGCCGGAGATCGTGGAGGAGCTGCGCTCCCAGGGCGACCCCCTGATCTGCGTGGACGCCGTCACCTCCGCCACCGCCCTGGACCTCGAGCTTCCGCGCCTGGATCTGGACGCTGTGGTCTTCGGCTCCCAGAAGGCGCTATCCCTGCCGCCCGGCCTGGCCTTCATGGCGCTCAGTGAGCGCCTGCTGGAGAAGGCGGCCCAGATACCCGACCGGGGATTCTACACCGACCTGCTGGAGCTCAAGAAGAAGAGCGACGTGAACTACGCCCTAACCACGCCGCCGGTCACTCTGCTCTACGGATTGGACCTGCAGCTCGACCGCATCCTCTCGGAAGGCGTCGCCCAGCGGCACCGCCGCCATGTGGAGATGAACGGCATGCTGGAGGACTGGGCAGCGAAGAGGGACGGGATATACCCCGAGGAGGGATTCCGCTCCCGCACCATCGCAGTAATCAACAAGGGCGACATGGACTTCGCCCGCTTCACCGCCGGGCTGGGAGAGAAGGGCTTCGAGCTCTCCAACGGCTACGGCCGCATCAAGGACAGCACCTTCCGCGTGGGCGCCATGGGCGACCTGGGCGTGAGGGACATCAGAGACCTAATCGAGGCAATGGACGCTACTTTGGAGGAAATGGAATGAAACTGCTTGTAACCGACCCCCTATCCGATGAGGGGCTGAAGCTCCTCACCGCATCTGGCATACCCGTGGACGTGAAGCCCGGACTCAGCGAGGACGAGCTCTGCGCGATCATCAGCGGCTACGACGGAGTCATCATCCGCAGCGGCACCACCGTGACCGCGCGGGTCATCGACGCCGGCGAGAACCTGAAGGTCATCGGACGGGCCGGAGTGGGCGTCGACAACGTGGACGTCCCCCACGCCACCAGCAAGGGCATCCTGGTCATGAACACCCCTGCCGCCAACATCATCTCCGCCGCGGAGCACTCCCTGGCCATGATGATGTCCCTGGCCAGGAACGTGGTCTGGGCCCACAACTCGGTGCACGCCGGCAAGTGGGAGAGGGGTCGCTTCACCGGCATGGAGCTGCACGGCAAGACCCTCGGCATACTCGGCGTCGGCCGGGTGGGCGGAGAGGTCGCCAAGCGCGCCAAGTCCTTCAACATGAGGCTTCTGGGCTACGATCCCTACCTGCCGGAGGAGATCGCCGAGAAGCTGGACGTCAAGCTCACCACCGTGGACGAGGTGGTCGCTCAGGCGGACATCATCACCATCCACGCCCCGCTCACTCCCGCCACCGAGAACATGATCGACCGGGAGCAGTTCGAGAAGATGAAGCCGCACGCCCTGCTGGTGAACGTCGCCCGCGGCGGCATCGTCAACGAGGACGCCCTCTACGAGGCCCTCAAGGAGGGGCTCATCGCCGGCGCGGCCTTCGACGTCTTCGTCGAGGAGCCCCTGCCGATGGACTCCCCGCTCATGAGCCTCGACAATCTCATCACCACCCCCCATCTGGGTGCCAGCACCAAGGAGGCCCAGGAGAAGGTGTCCGTGGAGA
>CAYXFQ010000070.1:0-5755 GCA_964464345.1 uncultured Methanomassiliicoccales archaeon
AAGGAGCTGTCCCAGACCTCTCCAAACTTGGTGTGGCCTATCCCTATGATTGCACCGTCTCTCATCTCAATCACCCCTTCATCAGTATCTTGCCGCGGAACTTGGCGTAGGTCGCGTAGTCCAGCTCCTTGACGTCCTCCATCATCTCCGCCACGGTGGGCGCTGCGTCAAGCCGGTAGTCGCGGATGGCGTCGGTGACAGTGATGTCGAAGGCGTCACTGCCGGCGCCGGACCCGTAGGCGACGGCCAGGATCCTCTCTCCCGGCTCCGCCTGGTCCAGGACGGCGGCCAGGCCCAGGGGGACCGCGCCGCTGTAGGTGTTGCCGATGAAGGGCGTCAGAAGGCCCCTCTCGACCTGCTCGTCCTTGAATCCCAGTGACTTGGCCATGCGCGTGGGGAACTTCCCGTTGGGTTGGTGCAGGACCACGTGGTCGTAGTCCTCCGCCGTGCTGCCCACGTTGTCCATCAGCCGCTTGGCGCAGTTGCCCACATGCTTGAAGTAGGCCGGCGTGCCGGTGAACCTGCCGCCGTGGCTGGGGTAGGAGCTGCCCTCCCGCCGCCAGAAGTCCGGCGTGTCGGTGGTGTAGCTGAGGGTCTTGTTGATCTTGGCGATGATGTTCTCGCTGCCGATGAGGTAGGCGGCCCCTCCCGCGGATGCGGAGTACTCCAGGGCATCGCCGGGAGCGCCCTGGGAGGTGTCGGCGCCGATGGCGACGCCGTAGCGCACCATGCCCGAGCTCACCAGGCCCATGTTGATTTGAATGCCGGCGGTGCCGGCCTTGCAGGCGAACTCCAGGTCCGCCACAGTGAGGTCCGGGGAGGCCCCGATGGCCACCGCCACGACCGTACCGGTGGGCTTCACCGCATAGGGGTGAGACTCCGAGCCGACGTAGAGGGCGCCGATCTCCTCCGGGTCGACGTCCACCCGGGACATCATCCGGCGTGCGGCCTCGACCGACATGGTGATGACGTCCTCGTCCGGGGACGGCACTGATTTGCGGTGGATATAGAGCCCCCGGCTCATGGCGTCTCCGTCCGCCCCCCAGACCCGGGCGATCTCCTGGGGCGTTATCCTGTATCTGGGCACGTAGGCCCCGTAGCTGACAATTCCTACATCCATCTAATCAGACTCCTAGGCCAGAGACTCCAGCCTCTTGATCATCTCGTCCTCCTCCAGGTCACAGACCAGCAGGGGTATGCCCTCCAGCTTGGCCAGCTTGATGGCCAGAGGGTCGACGTTGTCCGGCTGGTGGTAGATTACCAGCGCCGGCGTCAGGGGGTGGGCGCGGATGGCGATCATGGGAGAGCGGCCGTAGCTCACCTCGGTGAATACCAGGGCCCTCTCCGAGCTCCATCCATAAATCTTGAGATAGTCGGCGGAGCTCAGCTGAGTGATGGCCTTCACCGAGTTGACGACGGTGTAGCCGTGGACGTTCCTGCTCAGGTCGATGCCTGGCACCACGTTGCGAGCCTCGATGACCTGCATGAGCTCGCTGATGGGCACACCGCCCTGGAACTCGGCGATCGATATGACGCAGTCGGTACGGCCGCCGAGCTCGTACTTCTTCAGCACCGGCGATCCCCGCTCGTCGTCGATGGCCAGCAGGCTGTCCACCATCTTCCTCACTATGACTATGCCGGGGGATTTCCTCCGCCCGGACTCATAGTCGCTGATGACTGAGGGGGACACCCCCATGGTGAGCGCCAGATCCTGCTGGGAGGAGTCGAACTCCTCCCGCCACTTTCGAATGGTCCGGCCGGGATCGGAGGAGAGCGTGATCTCTCCGGCGATTTTCTCCCTCAGGTCGCTCCGCATGCTTTGCACATAAACTGAGGCTGCTTATAAAACTGTCGAAGTGTCGAACCGACAGTTTGGAAATTGTCGATAATGGTTAGCTCGCCATGATTTAATAATCAGAAGTCCGATGTTGACCGCCATGGTAGACATCCGTGAGAAGGCTGACAGAGACGTGGCTGAGCTCAAGAAGAACATGGGCGGCTACGCTCCCGACACCCTGAAATGCATCAAGAAGCACCACCCCGGCCTGGCCTCCCTCATTCGTGACATGGATCAGGTCATGGTGAAGGACGGAGCCCTGGACAAGAAGACCAAGAGGCTCATCGCTCTGGCCTGCGTCGCGGTGCGGATGTGCGAGGACTGCGTCTACTCCCAGGCCAAGGTCGCCAAGAACTTCGGCGCCAGCAAGGAGGAGATCATCGAGGCCATGAACGTCGCGGTGCTCACTGGTGGGGTTCCCACCTGGTCTGTCGCCAAGCGCAGCATCGAGCAGCTCTTCGACGAGTGGGACGACTGAGTCCCCTCCCTAAACCTTATATTTCTATTCTCAATGGCATTGCCGAGGGGCTCGACCCCCGGGTGGTAAGGCCTATGCCAGACGAGAGACACAGCGATTATCTGCAGACCCCGTTCGGCAGGGTCAAGTTCTACAGCATCAAGAAATGGGGAGAGGAATCCGGAGTCGACATCTCCCGCCTTCCCTACTCCATGCGCATCCTGGCGGAGTCCCTGTTGCGGCAGATGGACGGCCGCCTCATCAGCGAGGACGACCTCGCCAAGCTCGCGGCCTGGACCCCGAACGGGGATGGGGCCGACATCCCCTTCATTCCTGCGCGGGTCATCCTGCAGGACTTCACCGGCGTGCCGGCAGTGGTGGACCTGGCCTCCATGCGGGGGGCGGTGGCGAGGATGGGCGGCGACCCCTCTCGCATCAACCCCATCATACCGGTGGACCTGGTCATCGACCACTCCGTGCAGGCCGACCACGCCGGAAGGCCGGATGCCCTGCTCCTCAACCATGAGATCGAGATGGAGCGGAACGCGGAGAGGTACGCCCTCCTGCGCTGGGCCCAGGGAGCCTACGAGAACTTCCGGGCCGTTCCCCCGGGCAACGGTATCATCCACCAAGTCAACCTGGAGTACCTTTCGCCCCTGGTGCACCTGAAGGACGAGGATGGCGAGAAGATCGCCTACCCTGACTCCTGCTTCGGCACCGACTCCCACACCACCCAGATCAACGGCCTCGGCGTCCTCGGCTGGGGCGTCGGCGGCATCGAGGCGGAGGCGGTCATGCTCGGCCAGCCCTACCAGATGGTGCTGCCGGAGGTGGTGGGCTTCAAGCTCAGCGGCCGCCTGCCCGCCGGCGCCACTGCCACCGACCTGGTACTGACCGTGGTGGAGATGCTGCGGGAGAGGGGAGTGGTCGGCAAGTTCGTGGAGTACTTCGGCCCCGGCTACCGGGAGCTGGACCTCGCCGACCGCGCCACCCTGGCCAACATGGCCCCCGAGTACGGCGCCACCATGGGCTACTGCCCGGTGGACGAGATGACCATCGACTACCTGCGCCTGACCGGCCGCGACGAGGAGACGGTGGCCCTGGCGGAGAGCTACTGCCGCGCCCAGGGCCTCTGGTATGACGAGGACCCCGTGTACAGCGAGACGCTGGAGTTGGACCTCTCTACCGTGGTCCCCTGCCTGGCCGGCCACCGCCGCCCGCAGGACCGCATCCCCCTCCCGGAGATGAGGGAGCGCTTCCACGCCCTCCTGGACTCGGAGGGACTCGAGCCGCTGGAGGGAGAGGGCTTCGGCCACGGCAGCGTGATGATCGCCTCCATAACCTCCTGCACCAACACCGCCAACCCCTCGGTCATGATCGGGGCCGGCCTGCTGGCCCGGAATGCGGCCGCGAGGGGCCTGCGCCCCAAGGACTGGGTGAAGACCTCGCTGTCCCCCGGATCCAGGGTCGTCACCGAGTACCTGGACCGTGCGGGGCTCATGGAGCCCCTGGAGGCCCTGGGCTTCCACAACACCGGCTACGGATGCATGACCTGCATCGGCAACAGCGGCCCCCTGGACCCCGCCCTCATCAAGAGGATTGACGAGGAGGGCATCATGAGCACCGCCGTCGTCTCCGCCAACCGCAACTTCGAGGGACGGGTCTCCCCGCACGTGCGGGCCAACTACCTGGCCTCCCCGGCGCTGGTGATCGCCTTCGCCCTCAGCGGCAGGGTGGACATCGACATGGACTCCGAGCCCCTGGGCGTCGACAAGGACGGCAAGCCGGTCTTCCTGAGGGAGATCTGGCCCCAGGACGAGGAGATATGGGAGCTCATGGACAAGCTGGTCGTCGCCGACCTCTTCCGGGAGAAGTACGCTGACATCTTCAAGGGCTCCGCGCTCTGGGAGGGCATCGAGGTGCCGGAGGGCGCCCTCTTCCATTGGGACGAGGACTCCACCTACATCCGTGACCCGCCCTTCTTCGAGGGCCTGGACCAGGAGCCGGGGATCGCCGATCTCATCGACGCCAGGGCGCTCGCGCTGCTGGGAGACAGCATCACCACCGATCACATCTCCCCGGCGGGCGCGTTCAGCGAGGACAGCGACGCCGGTCGCTACCTCCTATCCAACGGAGTAGCCAGGGAGGACTTCAACTCCTACGGCTCCCGCCGCGGCAACCATGAGGTCATGATGAGGGGCGCCTTCGCCAACATCCGCCTCCGCAACCAGCTGGCGGGAGAGAAGGAGGGAGGCTGGACCCGGCGGCAGCCGGGAGGGGAGCTGGAGACCATCTTCCAGGCCTCCCGCGCCTACCTGGACGAGGATGTGCCGCTGATAGTCATCGCCGGCCAGGAGTACGGCACCGGGAGCTCCCGGGACTGGGCCGCCAAGGGCCCCCATCTCCTGGGCGTCAGGACTGTCCTGGCCGAGTCCTACGAGCGCATTCACCGCTCCAACCTGATCGGCATGGGCGTGGCCCCGCTGCAGTTCCTCCCGGGCGAGGGCGCCGACTCCCTGGGCCTGGATGGAAAGGAGAGCTACAGCATAGAGCTCTCCGCCCTCCAGCCGCGCCAGGAGATAGAGGTCACGGCGACAAGAGAAGACGGCAGCAGGCTGAGCTTCCAGGCGCTGTCCCGCGTGGACAGCGAGGTGGAGCTGGACTATCTCCGCCATGGGGGAATACTGCGGGCTGTGCTCAGGGGGATGATGTCCTGAGCCACCCATACCCTTTTATTGGAAGATAGGTTTCCCTGCGATAACCCGAGGGGCCGTGGGGTAGCTTGGTATCCTTGTGGCTTCGGGAGTCACTGACTCCGGTTCAAATCCGGGCGGCCCCACCACACTCTTTTCTTCACCTGTCCAGAATCAGCACCAGGCGAGCCTCCGCCCGGTCCTCCATCTCCGCCGGAGCGTTGATGGGAATGATCTTCGCCTCATCGTAGGTGAAGTACCAGTCTATCTTGTCGGAGAGAGGGTGCCTGATCATGGAGATGCTGCCGTCCAGCTCGCAGTTGATGCCTTCTTCCAGGCGGGCAAGGAGCGCCGCCAGGGCCTCCTTGGCCTCCTCGCCGGTCATGTCCTCAAGCCTTGCCTTCAAATCAGTGACATCCTTCAACATAGCATCATCCTCAAGCTTGCTGGAGCCACTCCTCCTGTCCTTCCTCCCCTATGGGAGCGGATGATGAGGAGACTGCCTCGCAGGACGCCATCTGCCTCTCAGAACTTCTTTTTATGGGTTCTCGGCCGGTGGGAGGCGCTGCCGCCCCATCCGGCTGGACAAGATGATATATCGCCATGGAGATGACCGCGCGATGCTTCTCCGTGCGGAGTCCCTCACCAAGTCATTCGGCTCTCTGAAGGTCCTTCTCAAGGCCGACCTGCAGATAAATCGAGGCGACAGCATCGGCCTGGTGGGAGTGAACGGTGCCGGCAAGAGCACCTTCATGCGCATACTCCTGG
>CAYXFQ010000071.1:0-5682 GCA_964464345.1 uncultured Methanomassiliicoccales archaeon
AGTGCCGGGGACGGGGTTCGAACCCGTGACCTTCGGATTTCCCTGGAAGAGGTCTGTGAACCTGAACCCTATGAGTCCGACGCTCCACCAGGCTGAGCCACCCCGGCACTGTTAACAGGTTTGTGCTTGAGTGGGAGGCCTATTCGTCCTCTTCCTCAGAGTCGTCATCCTCAGCCTCGGATTCCTCCTCGGCCTCGTCCTCGGACTCCTCTTCCTCGAGATCGGCCTCAGCCTCATCGTCGGATTCCTCCGCGACGGCCTCCGGCTCGTCCTCAGGCTCCTCCTCCGGCTCCGGCTGAGGCTCCTCGATGGGCTCGGGGACGCCCTCTCCGAAGCGGAGAATCTCCGCCTTGCGTATCTCGATGCGCTTGATGGGGATGATCACCCTGCAAGCGCGGGATATCTCCTTGGCCAGGTCGCCAGATATGACGGCCTTGACCAGTTCGGAGATGGTCATTTCGGAGCCCTGCTCCAGAATGACCTCTTCCATCAGGGCGCGCATGGCAGCCTCCTGGGAGGACTGAATCCTCTTGTCGGCGATGCTCATGGGCTTTATGCGGACCTGGTAACCGTCAACGGTCTCCACGTCCACGACGTGATCGGTCTTGGTCTTCCGGCGGCGGGTCAGCCTGCGAACGTAGTCGCTGGTGAGATCCATGCCGGTGAAAATCGTCTTGGCGTCCAGCCCGGACACCTCGTCAATCTTGAATTTGAGCTTGATGTGCATCTTGGAGAAGTCACCGGTGAGGTCGTGAAGTGTGACCTCAGCAGTCCTGCCCATGAGCCAAGCGGCATCAGCGCTAGGAGTCTCCCCAATCTGTACCTCGTTGAACATGCGGGGAGCATGAACCTTGTACCACTCCTTCGCTCTCCACTTGTCCCTTACTTTGCGGGTTGCGCCCTTAACTCTCTTACCAGCCATCAAGATCCTCCATCTCAAGCAAATCGGTGATTATGTGTTCCTATTAAAAGCTTTTCCATGCCTAGTTTACCTGGCCATGCGCCAAGATAAGAAAAGGAAAAATAAGGGGTTTGTGAGGCTCCCGTCTTAAAGCTTGACGGGAGTCACGTGCGCTTCCAGACCGAGCTCCTTCTTGTCCATGCCCATGGCGATGCCATAGAGCTGGGAGAGGTGCAGGACAGGGATGTTGAATCCCTTGCCCAGGTCCTTCTGGCCGCGGTCGAACTGCAGGTGGCAGAAGGGACAGATGTCCACGATGATCTGGGAGCCGACGTCAGCCATGTTCTTGAGGTTCTCCTCAGTGAACTTCAGGGCGGAGTCGCCGAATCCGGATCTCAGACCGCCGCCAGCGCCGCAGCACATCATCTTGTCCTTGCGGTAGAGGCTGATGGCGCCGGTGGCCTCCACGAGCTCATCGAGCATCTTGGGGTTCTCGGGGTCATCCAGCTTCTTGATGTCGCTGGGCTTCAGGAAGTGGCAGCCGTAGAAGGTGGCCACGCGGTAGTCCACGGGGTTGGTGACCTTCTCCTTGATCTTGTCGAGGCCGATGTCGTTGTAGAGAACCTCGGCGAAGTGGCGGACCTTGGTCTTGCCGCTGTACTTCAGGCCGATCTCCTTCAGGATGGCGTTGACTTCCTTCAGGAGGTCAGCGTCCTCAGCCAGCTCGTGGGCGGCGTCGAAGAGGGATCCGTAGCATCCGTTGCAGACGGTCAGGATGTCCATGCCAGCCTTCTCGGCCAGGGCCAGGTTCCTAGCGGCGGCAGCCAGCCAGGTCGTCTTGTCGAAAGCCCTGATGA
The DNA here is from genome assembly GCA_964464345.1 of uncultured Methanomassiliicoccales archaeon. Classification (GTDB taxonomy): domain Archaea; phylum Thermoplasmatota; class Thermoplasmata; order Methanomassiliicoccales; family Methanomethylophilaceae; genus CAYXFQ01. The sequence goes on from CAYXFQ010000071.1 coordinate 1,759, forward strand.
CACCGGGCGCGGGGCAGCAGCTGGCGTCGTCGAAGTCTACCAGCTCAATTCCCAGGGCCTCGGCGACCACGCGGGTCGACTTCTCGATGCCGGGGTAGCGCAGCGGGGCTATGCAGCCCAGGAAAAATGCGTACTTAGACATTTCACTCACCTATGATCTTCTTGAATCCGGTCGCCTTGATGATCTTGGCGAAGTCATCCATGGCCTTCTTGCTGCCAAGGACGGTGGGCGGAATCTCGGACAGGCCCATGGCCTTCCTCTGCGCCTTGACCTCGTCGTTGATGGGCACGGTGTGACCGGTGTTTGCGAACTCCTGGGAGGTCTTCTTGTGACCATCCTGCATCTTGCCCTCAGCAACCGCGATGTTCCTCATCGCAATGATGATGTCGACGATGGCGACATCTCTGGGGCACCTCTCGGTGCAGCTGTAGCAGGTGGTGCAGTACCACAGCTCAGGGGAGTCCAGGACCTGGTCCCGCAGACCCAGCTGAGCCATTCTCACCAGCTTCCGGGTCCGGAAGGAGGTCTGCCTGCCGGAGGGGCAGCTAGCGGTGCAGGTTCCGCACTGGAAGCACATGGAGAGGGAGTCGCCTCCGCGCCCCACCACTTCCTGCACGAAGTCTCTGTTCGGTGTAGCCGTCATAATTATCGTCCGGTGATTTGATTCAATGTATATAACGCTTCGAGCTTTAACGGCGTTGTATTACCTCTTATGGTAATACTACTCAGAAAGCCGCTCCCGCAGCGCCCTGACGATGCTCTGCACCGGCTCGGCGTCATCCCGGAAAACGGCGGAGATGGAGTGGCGCAGCAGGGCGGGATCGGTGCTGCTGCGGATGCGCAGGTTCCTCTTGAGCAGGAGTATCTCATCCACGAAGAAGCTCAGCCCGCTTTCCAGCAAGTCGTCGAGGGAGAAGGTGCTCCGCTCCACGCTGTACGGCACGCCCTTGGAGTCCAGGTGTTGGAAGGCCAGGCGCTGCGCCCCGTAGCGGTAGCGGATGTAGCGGGGCCCCCGGTCCACGTGCACCATGCTGGTCTCCCCCAGCACCTCCCAGTCCACGTCGTCCAGGTCGTAGAGCAGCTGCGGGTCGTCCAGTATCACCAGGTCGACCATGCCCGCCATCAGGTCGCGGGCGTTGTTCTCGTCATCCGAGACCACCAGGTCTATCCCCTCCGGCATGGCGGAGAGCAGCGACATCATGAGATGCTCGGTGACCGGGCTGCAGGCCACCCGGCAGCGCTCCCGATGGCGGATGCGGCTGTCGATGGCGTTGTGCTCGTTCACGATCTGCCGCCCGGACTCGGTGAGCTTGCTGCCGCGGGGGTTGCTGCGGACCAGTTCCAATCCAGTGGAGTCCTCCAGGTTCTGGAGGTAGCGGTGCAGGACCGGGGCGCTGATGCCCAGCGAGGCCGCTGCGGCGGCTTTGCTCCCGTGATCCCTGAGCGCCTTCAGCGCGTCCATCTGCCGCGCGGTGACCTTGACGCCGTTCACGTAGATGGAGACTCTCGGTTCCAAGTCCACCTTTCTGAGACCGCCGTCTCTATTCAACTAAGTTTCGCGCCATTAGTTTCGGCTATTATCAGTTAATATTATCACAGATTAGAACTTACGAGGGCGCGTGTTTAAGCTTCTTAAAGAGGAACTGAAGGGAGTGCTCAGCGCCACTGTGCCAGTGATAGTGCTGATCTTCCTCATGCTGGTGATGGTGATGGGCTCCGACTGGGGCACCATCTCGCACTTCGGCGTCAGCTCCATCATTCTCATCGCTGGGATCACCCTCTTCATGATGGGCGTCAAGGTCGGCATGCTGCCGGTGGGGGAGTCCATCGGCGCCGAGCTGCCGCAGCAGCGCTCCCTGCCCCTGATGCTGGGAGTCCTCTTCATACTGGTCCTGCTGGTGGTCTTCTCCGAGCCGGACCTGCGCGTGATGATCAAGGTCTTCGAGGACGCCACCACCGGCGGCATCAGCGGCACCCTGCTGCTGCTGGTTATCGGCGCCGGGGCCGGCTTCATGATGGTCTTCTCCGCCCTGCGCATCCTGATGGGCTTCTCCATCAAGTGGCTGCTGGCCATCGGCTACGGCATCATCATCACCCTGTCCATACTGGTCCCCACCGACTTCCTGGCCATATCCAGCGACGCTGGCTGGGTTACCACCGGGCCGTTGGCGGTCCCGATCATACTGGGGCTCGGTACCGGCATAACCTCGGTCCTCGCTGACCGCCAGTCCCTCTCCGACAGCTTCGGTCTGGTGGGCCTGGCGTCCATGGGCCCGATCATGACCATGCTCCTGCTGGGGGTGCTCATCGGATGAGCGGCTTCCTCGGAGTGGTCTCGGAGGTCACCTTGGCCATGGTGCCGCTGGTGCTCTTCTTCCTCGTCTTCCAGGCCCTCTTCCTGAAGTATCCCCGCGAGCGGCTCAAGAAGATCCTCTTCGGCATGCTCATCGCCGGGATGGGGATGATACTCTTCCTCTACGCCGTCTACAGCGGCTTCGTCCCCATCTCAGAGGAGATCGGGACCTTCATGGTGGAGAACCTCGACCCCTGGATGATCATCGCCTTCGGCTTCCTCATCGGCTTCCTGGTGACCTTCGCCGAGCCGGCGGTGCGGGTGCTCGTCTACCAGGTGGAGACGCACTCCACCGGCTTCATGCGGGCCGAGCTCTTGCTGGTCACCCTCTCGGTGGGCGTGGGATTCTTCGTCGCCCTGGGCATGGCCAAGGTGGTCTACGGCCTGGACTTCAAAATCATAATAATCAGCGGCTACCTTGTAGCCGTGCTGCTGATGCTGCTCTGCGACCGGGACTTCGTCTCGGTGGCCTTCGACGCCGGCGGAGTGGCCACCGGGCCCATCTCGGTGGCCCTGCTCATGGCCATGATGACCGCCATGGCGGCGGCCATCCCGGGCTCCGACCCGCTGACGGACGGCTTCGGGATCATCGCCCTCATCGCCATGGCTCCCATCATCTTCGTCACGGGGCTGGGCGCCATAATGAGATTCAAACAGAAGGAGAGTGTACAAACATGAGATACGAAACCGACATCAGCCTCATCATCACCGTGGTGAAGAAGGGTTGGGCGGAACGGGCCCTGCAGGCCTCCATAGACGCTGGTGCCCAGGGTGGCACCATCACCTACGGGCGCGGCGTGGGCATCCACGACCAGGCTACGCTCATGGGACTGCGCATCGAGCCGGAGAAGGAGGTGCTCTTCACCGCCGTCCGCTCCGAGGCCGAGGAGACGGTCATGGAGGCCATCGCCGATGCGGTGGAGCTGGACAAGCCCGGCAACGGTTTCTCCATGTCCCTGCCCCTGAGCAAGGTCATCGGCAGGCCCCACATGTTCACCGACCCTGAAGAGGGCGAGGAACAGGCTCCGGAGGAGTAGGGGGTAAGCAGATGGAAGAGAGGGTTCTGGTCATCGGGCTGGGCAGCCCCATCATGACCGACGACTCGGTGGGGCTGAGAGTGGTGGAGCGGCTGACGGCCATGAATCTGCCCAATGTGCTCACCATCGACGAGGCGGTCGGGGGCCTGGACATCATCCCCTTGGTGCTCGACCACCGCAAGGTGATCATCGTGGATGCCATCCAGACGCGGAAGGACCCGCCAGGCAGCATCTGCGTGATGGATCCGGACGACTTCGAGAATACAATCTTCCCAGGCTCGGCGCACGAGATGAACCTGCCCTCCGCCATGGCGCTGGGCAGGGCGATGGAGCCGGGCCGCATGCCGGACGTCGTCCGCTACGTGGCCATCGAGGCCAAGGACATGGCCACCGTGTCCGAGGACCTCACCCCGGAGGTCCAGGCGGCGGTGGAGCAGGCGGTGGCGACTGTCTTGGCCCTGATCGAGGAGCTGTCCTAGATCTCCAGGCTGCCGCGGAGCGCCAGCAGGCTCTCGCTCTCCTGGCCGTAGATG
>CAYXFQ010000072.1:0-5673 GCA_964464345.1 uncultured Methanomassiliicoccales archaeon
GGTGGACTTCCTCGCCCACATCGGCTTCATCATCCTCATGTTCCTCTCCGGACTGGAGCTGGACTTCGGCCGCCTGGAGCGGGGAGGCTCGGAGCTTCTCCGCCCTGCGGTGGCCACCTACGCCCTCTCGCTGGTCCTAGTCTATCCGATGAGCCTGATGCTCTCTCGCTGGAGCAGCGTGTCCTTCGACCCGCTCTTCCTCTCGCTCATCCTCTCCACCACGGCCATCGCGGTGGTACTCTCGGTCGTCAGGGAGATGGGGCTCTCCCGCAGCGACTTCGGCCAGAAGCTGATAGTCTTCGCCCTGGTGGCCGACGTGGCCGCCATGCTGCTGATGACCATCTACGCCATACTCGTGGACGTCCAGGGGAGCAACGACATCTTCTTCGCGATACTGGCCCTGCTCATCTTCCTGGCCTTCATGCTCTTCTTCCTCCTGGTCTTCCGGGTGGGCTCCTGGGCCATGTGGCGCTTCCCGGAGACCGTGAAGAGCTTCTTCCGCTACGACGACCCCAACGAGCTCGGCGTTCGCCTCTCCCTGACCATAGTCTTCGCCTTCGTCGCCATCTCCTCCATCCTGGGGAGCGAGGCGCTGACGGTGCTGGGGGCCTTCATGGCCGGGGCGGCGATATCGATGCTCTTCCAGAACTCCAAGATCTTAGAGCAGAAGCTCTACGGCATCGGCTACGGCTTCTTGGTTCCAATATTCTTCATCAACATCGGCATCACCTTCGACTTCGAGGCGGTGCTGCGGCCGGAGGCCCTGCTGCTCATACCCATACTGGTGCTGATGGTGGCGGTGGCCAAGATCCTGCCCTTCATCCTCGTCTCGCGGGGGAGCCGCTCCCCGCACACGATCCCCACCGGCATACTGATGACCGGGGGCTTGACCTTGATGATCGCGGGGGCGGAGATCGGGCGCAGCCTCGGGATCATCGACGAGACCGCGCGCGGGATCCTGATCCTGCTGGCGGTGGTCTTCGCGGTCATCTCGCCAACCCTGTTCAAGAGCATGTACGCCCGCATGGAGGCTGAGGAATGACCATGCTGATAGTGGAGGGGGGCAAGACCTCCCTGGAGATCATGGCCCTGATGCCCCTGGCGGTCCTGGTCAGCGAGGACGAGGAGCTGCTGACCGCCGCCGCAGAGAGGTTCCCGGACGCCAGGATTCACCGCGGCCCGTGGAGCACCGAGCTGCTGCGGGAGTACGAGGTCACCGCTGTGGTCCTCGGCTACGAGGAGGACGGTGCCAATCTCCTCATCGGCCGTCGCCTGATGGCCTCCGGCGACCTCAAGGTGGCCTGCTTCTGCCAGGACCCGACCCGCATGCCGGAGTTCCGGGAGGCGGGCATCATCAACATCTACTGCCCCTCGCTCATGGGGGCGCGGGTGGTGGCCGCCTCGCTCGACCCGCGGGTGCGCGACCTCATCGAGATACCCATCTTCGGGGACTCCCCCCTTCTCGGCAAGAAGGTGGACGACATACAGTACGGCGTGGGGGCGATGGTCGTAGGCCTTCTGGACGGGCAGGAGATCGTGCGGCCGGAGGGCCGCTACCTGGAGAAGGGGAACCACATGCTCATCGCCACCATGGGCGTGAAGCCGGAGTCCCTGCAGAAGGTCATCGTGCGCAAGGAGGCCCGCCTGCGCATCTTCCGTCGCGTTCTCGCCCTGATACGCAGTGCCGATGAGCTATCCGGCGCCCTGCAGGAGGCCGCCTACCTGGCCAACGCCATGAGCTCCGACCTCGCCATCATACTGGGCGACGAGGAGCTCGTGGAGCCCACTCAGGAGGCCCTGAAGTCCTACGGCCTGCGCTACTGCCTGGAGATTGCCGACCTGAGCTCCCTGGAAGCCATCGAGGAGCGGCTCTTGGAGGAGGAGCTCGGACGCGACTGCGTGCTGATGCCGGTCTGGGGCGACATGGTCGAGAAGCGCTCCTTCCGCAAGTGGAGGTTCCGGGCGCTCATGGATCGCCTGGACTGCTCCTTCCTGCTGAGCAAGAAGAGGCAGCCCTACTTCTCCACGCTCACTCTCATGGACGGCAGCGAGGAGATGCGAGACATAGTGGAGAGCGCCTTCAAGGTCGCCTTCCTCGCCCGCGCCTCCCTGAAGGTGCTCAGTCAGATCGACGACCTGAGCAGCAACGGGGAGGAGAACACCGTTCGCAGCATGTCCAAGCTCTACGGCGTCAAGGGCATCGAGCTGCCGGTGGAGGGGAACCCCACCGTGGAGTTCGTCAGTCAGCTGCAGTCCGGCAAGGTCGACCTGGCCGTCCTCGGCTGGGGATGCCGCCTGCTGAGGGAGGACATCGTCGGCCGCGCCATCGCCAAGGGCCCGGTCTCACTTCTCTTTCTTCGCGGCTGAGTCTGGCAAAGTTATTAATGCGAGGACATTTTTCACGGAATTAAGCCGAGATAGCCCAGCCCGGTAAGGCGCGAGCCTGGAAAGCTCGTGGCGTTCTTCGCCTCGGGAGTTCAAATCTCCCTCTCGGCGCCACATTCCCCCTTCTTCTGCCCAGGCCATAAATAAATGAAGGTCTTTCCTCTCAAATGGCACTTGGCCAGAGTTGTTAATCATGAGAGTGAACGCCGATGTTTATGTCAGGGACGTCCCCGGTCAGCTGGTGGCCTCCCTGGAGCCCATTTCAATGGTGGACGGCAACATCGTGGGGGTGGTGCACCACCACGAGAAGGTCATGAACGACAGAATCGGCGTCAACATAACTTTCGACCTGGATGGCCCGGAGCCCTTGGAGAGGCTGAAGGCCATCTGGAAAGAGAGGGACGTCACCGTCTCCCGCCTCGGCTCGGTGGTGGAGACCTATCCGGTGGAGTACCTCTTCATCGGCAAGGTCACGCCCTCCTACCTGGAGGGGCTGATCGCACGAGCCTCGAAGGAGGCCGGCCTGGAGTCGGTGGACCTCCGCTACTCCTCGCGCGTGAACGGGGACCGCCAGACGGCCATGATGCTGGCCCGGGTGAAGCGGCCGGAGGACATGGAGGTCCTGGACGCCTTCCTCCTGGGGGAGTGCGCACAGGCCGGGATACTCGCAGTGAGGGGGCTGGGGCAGTGAGCTTCAAAGTCATCATATCCGGATTCGGCACCGTCGGCCAAGGTGTGGCCGAGGTGCTCGGCTGCAAGCGGGAGCTGGTCAAGGAACGCTTTGGGAAGGAACTCTCCATCGTCGCAGCCTTCGACTCCCGCTCGCTCGCTTTCGCGCCGGAGGGGCTGGATCCCTCCGCCATCCTCGAGAGGAAGTCCTCCACCGGCCAGGTGGGGGAGCCGCGCCCGAAGGACATGCTCGACTTCCTGCGCAAGACCGACTTCGACGTCCTGGTGGAGGCCAGCCCGAGCAACATCGAGGACGGCGGGGAGGGTCTGCACTTCATACGCGAGGCGCTCTCCAAGGGCGTCCACGTGGTCACGGTCAACAAGGGCCCCCTGGCCCTGCACTTCCGCGAGCTGGAGCAGCTGGCCATCGACAACGGGGCGATGCTCCGCTTCGAAGGCTCGGTGGGAGGCGCCATGCCTATCATCAACCTCTGCCGGGAGAGTTTGGCAGGGGAGGAGATCCTCAGCATCCAGGGCATATTCAACGGCACCTGCAACTACATCCTCAGCCGCATGGACAAGGGGCTCCCCTTCGACCAGGCGCTGAAGGAGGCCCAGGAGCTGGGCTACGCGGAGTCCGACCCGAGCTACGACATCGACGGCATAGACAGCGCGTCCAAGGTGGCCATCCTGGCCAACGCCGTCTTCGGCAGGGACGTCAGCTTCTCCGACGTCTCGGTGACCGGCGTAACCGCCATCAGCGAGGAGGCCGTCTCCCTGGCCGCCGGCCAGAAGATGGTCATTCGCCTCATAGGGGAGGTCTCCGACAGCAAGCTGGAGGTCGCCCCCCGCCTCATACCCAAGGGCCACCCCCTGGCCTTGGCGGGCACCTTGAACATCGCTCAGATCAGCAGCGACCTGGCTGGTCCGGTGACGGTTTCCGGTCGCGGGGCGGGCAGAATCGAGACCGCCTCCGCTATATTCAGCGACCTTTTGGCCATTTTGGAGGCGCAACGTCAGTAATAAATACGGCAGCCTGATTCATCAACCACTCATCTGCGGATGATGAAATCAAGGGTTGGATACCATTATCGTCGCCTGAGCTCGTATTATATGACACCACACTCCGGGATGGTTCCCAGACCGAGGGTGTGAGTTTCTCCACCGAGGACAAGCTGGAGATACTGCAAAAGCTCGACGACTTCGGCATTCACATGGTCGAGGGGGGATGGCCCTCCTCCAATCCCAAGGATGACGAGTTCTTCGAGCGTGCCAGAGACCTCAAGCTTCGCAACACCCGCCTGGTGGCCTTCGGGAGCACCCGGCGGGCTCGCATCGCTGCCGAGGACGACCCCAGCCTGCAGGCTCTAGCCGCCTGCGCCGCCAAGGACATCTGCATCTTCGGCAAGACCTGGGACCTGCACGTGGACCGCGCCCTCCAGGTCAGCCTGGAGGAGAACCTGGCCATGATTGAGGAGAGCGTGGCCTATCTCTGCGCCGCCGGCAAGACGGTGGTCTACGACGCGGAGCACTTCTTCGACGGCTACAAGGACAACCACGCCTACGCCATGGAGTGCCTGGCCGCCGCCGTGCGCGGCGGTGCATCCTGGCTCTGCCTCTGCGACACCAACGGCGGCACCCTGCCGAACGAGGTGCGCGACGCGGTGAAGGAGGTCCTGGAGGTCCACAAGGTCCCGGTGGGGATCCACAGTCACAACGACTCCGAGCTGGCGGTCGCCTGCTCCCTGGCAGCGGTCGCCGCCGGCGCCACCATGGTCCAGGGGACCATCAACGGCCTTGGCGAGCGCTGCGGCAACGCCAACCTCTGCTCCATCATCCCCAACCTCAAGCTCAAGATGGGCTACTCTCTGCCCGGAATCGACCTCAGCCGACTCACCTCGCTGAGCACCTTCGTGGGCGAGACCGCCAACGTGCGGCCCCATGGCAACCTCCCCTACGTGGGAGACTGGGCCTTCGCCCACAAGGCCGGGGTGCACGTGAGCGCCATAGCCCGCGACTCCCGCACCTACGAGCATGTGGAGCCGGAAGTGGTCGGCAACCGCCGCCGCATCCTCATCTCCGACATGGCCGGCACCGCCAGCATCCTGGAGAAGGCCAAGGAGTTCGGGGTCGACGCCGGCAAGGAGTCCGGTCGCGACATCCTGAACCGCATCAAGGAGCTGGAGTCCCAGGGATACCAGTTCGACGGCGCCGAGGCCAGCTTCGAGCTCCTCGTCCGCCGCTTCCGGGACAACATCTCCCCGCCCTTCACGGTGAGCGGCTTCCGCCTCTTCATCGACTCCCTCGGCAACGACCTGATCACCTCTGAGGCCAGCGTCAAGGTTGTCGACAGTCAGGGTGTCATGGAGCACACCGCCGCGGACGGGGAGGGCCCGGTGAACGCTCTAGACCGCGCCCTGAGAAAGGCGCTGTCCCGCTTCTACCCGGTGCTCAACGACGTGCGGCTCACCGATTACAAGGTCAGGGTTCTGGACGAGAAGGACGCCACCGCCGCCAAGGTGAGGGTTCTCATACGCTCCACGGACGGCAAGCACTCCTGGACCACGGTGGGAGTCTCCACCAACATCATCGAGGCCAGCCTCATGGCTCTTGTGGACC
>CAYXFQ010000073.1:0-5634 GCA_964464345.1 uncultured Methanomassiliicoccales archaeon
ATGACACCGGCACCGTGCCCTTCACATCCTGGGAGTCCAGCCGCTTCCAGCTCGAGAAGGGGGTCACATACCTATTCAAGAACCTCTACGCCAAGACCTGGAACGAGAAGGTCCAGCTGAACCTGGGCAACCGGGCCGAGGTCGAGAGGCGGGACGACGTGAACCTCGGCATGCCGGAGAGGACCATATCCTACTCCTCCGAGGCCAAGATCGCGGAGCTGCGCGAGGGGATGAGCTCGGTGACCGTCACCGCCAAGATCCTCAACGTGGAGCCCAAGGAGATCGTCTCCCGCGGCGAGAGCAAGATACTCTACACCGGCATCATGGCCGATGAGAGCGGAAAGGTCGAGTTCTCCGCCTGGGAGGACTTCGAGCTCAAGGATGACGAGGTCATCCAGGTCAAGAACGCCTACGTCCGCGCCTGGAGAGGCATCCCCCAGCTGAACTTCGGAGACCGCAGCGAGGTCTCCCGAGTGGATGACGACTTCGGCGGCGCCACCGACCTCGACGAGTCCCCGGTCAAGTCCATCGGGGAGCTGGTCGACATCGGCGGCGGGCTGGACGTCACCGTGGTGGGAAACCTGGTGGACATCCGCTCCGGCTCCGGGCTCATCAAGCGCTGCCCCGAGTGCAACCGCTCCGTCTTCAACGACGAGTGCTCCGCCCACGGCAGGGTGGAGGCCACTCCCGACCTGAGGCTGAAGGCGGTCATCGACGACGGCAGCGGCGCCGTGAACGCCATCATCAACCGCGAGATCACCGAGGCCCTCACCGGCATCACCCTGGACATGGCCCAGGAGCTCGCCCGCAACAGCATGGACTCCGAGATCGTCTCCCGCCAGATGGAGGATCTCTGCATCGGCCGCTGGGTCGAGGCCCGCGGCAACGCCATCAGCGACGAGTACGGCATGATGCTCATCTGCCGCGAGGCGGACTGGCATGAGCTGGACGTGAAGGCGGGCGCTGAAGCCCTCCTCAAGGAGATGGAGGCAACACTATGATGCGAAGGGAGCCCGCCTGGAGGATGTTCTCTTCCGAGTTGAACTCCTCTCAGCTGGAGATCAAGGGGGACGAGGAGAAGTCCCCCACCTACCTCATCACCCCCCTGGGTGGCAAGGTCAACAGGGTGCTGGCCGCCGGCGTCCTCCTGGACAAGGAGAACATCGGCTCCGAGGAGGAGCCCATGTGGAGGGCGCGGATTCAGGACCCCACCGGATCATTCTTCATAAACGCCGGCCGCTACCAGCCGGAGGCCGCGGCCGCCCTGGCCGAGATGGAGCCCCCGATGTTCGTGGCCGTGGTCGGCAAGACCCGGACCTACAGCCCCGGCGACGGCCGCGTCTTCGTCAGCATCCGTCCCGAGCGCATAATCGAGGTGGAGGAGAGCATCCGGGACCGCTGGGTCCTGGAGGCCTGCCAGTCCACCTGGGACCGGATGAAGGCCCTGCGCAGCGCGCTGGCCATGGAGAACCCGGACGAGGATGCGCTGATTAAGGGAGGCATGGACCCCGTCCTGGCCAGCGGCCTTCTGGAGGCCATCGGCTACTACGGGGTTGCGGACTCCACCCGCTACCTGCGCATGGTGCAGGACGGGCTGAGGCTGCTGCTCCCGGACCGGGAGATCGACCTGGGCCTGCCGGGAGACGACTCCAGCCTGCCTGACGAGATCGACATCGACCCCGAGGCCGCCAGCGCCAACCTGGACCACGAGGACACCATCCTCGCGCTCCTGGAGAGGCTGGATGTGGACAACGGCGCCCCCTTCGAGGAGCTTCTCAGCGAGGCTGCCAAGGAGGGCATCGACGGCACCCAGCTGGAGGAGATCACCAACTCCCTGATGGACAAGGGGCTGGTCTATGAACCTGTCTTGGGACGGCTGCGGATGATCTAGTAGAACTCCCCGCGCGACTTGTACAGGAGTATGGCGGCCGCCGCTCCCGCGAAAGCGGGCAGGAAGAGTGGAAGCCCGGAGACGGCGAGCACCACGGCGGCTATGATGGCCACCTGGAAGTGCTGACGCCGGAAGGCCAGGAATCCGCCCACCAGAGACAGGCCACCGACCACTATCCCGCCGTATATCATGTACTGGACAGAGGCGGCCACCATGCTGGTGTCCTCGCCCAAGGCAGTGAACTCATCCATCAGCAAGTCGATGAGGGTGTCGACCTCTCCTATGAGGAGCAGACCCATGAGAAATGCCGGCAGGCCCATGAGAATCATCAGTCCGCCAGCGATGGCGGGCCGGTTGCTTTGCTCCATAGGCTGCCTGCGTCGAGGAGCCCCATAGTCCTCCCACTGGACCCCTGACTCCCTGATGATGGCCGATTGGCCGCAATCGGGGCAGCGGTCCTGCCCAAGGGGAATGGAGGCGCCGCACTGGGGACAGAAGTCGTAGGTGCCTTGATTGACCATGGCCCTAAATCTGCTGATGGCGGTATAAGGCTATGCCATGATGCCGCCGGGGAACGGCGGTAAGAAATGGGCCGTGGTTCAGTCTGAGACTACTCCTTATAGAAGGCCACGGAGGCGTAGCCCACCACCTCTTCGGAGTCGAAGACGTCTCCGGAGTCCATCTGCTTCAGGAGCTGTGCCCTGCCCGGGTGGGTGGCCATTATGGCGGCGGCCGTGGGGCCGTAGCCACAGGCGCTTATCCTCCTCTCCCGCAGAACCTCGTACATCCCGGGTACGTCCAGCTCCAGCATGCGGTCGATGAGCGCCCGGTCGTCCCGCATGGCCTGCTGCTTGGGGACGTAGTGGGACATGTCCCCGGAGGCGATGACCATCGCCCGGCGACCCCCACAGGCCTCCCTGATCCCCTCTGCCAGATCGGCGGCGGACTCCTCGGACTGGTCGCCCATCAGTATGGGGACTATCTTGGCGGCGGGGTGGATGTACTGCAGGAAGATGACCTGCATCTCGATGGAGTGCTCCCTGGCGTGAGCGCGGTTGTTGACCTCGTAGCGCTGCGACATCTTCCCCAGAACCTCCTCGTCCAGGGCGCAGATGCCCAGGGGAGTGGAGAATGGCTGATCGCAGAGGGAGACCTCCCAGCCGCGATGGTGGTGCTTGGGGCCGATGATGACGTAGACCTCCGCCAGACCGTTGCGGCTGATGGCATCGTAAACGTGAGCGGCGCCCATGCCGGAGGCCATGATGCCGGCGTGGGGGCTGAGGGCGGCTACCATGTCACCGCCGGCGCCATGGACGGGAAGACGCCCGGGGCCGAAGGGGCCCAGGAAGCAATTGCGGAGCGACTCGCGCAGCTCCGCCTCATACGCAGGATAGAAATGCCCTGCTACAGCAGGTCTCCTCATGATTGTAAACAGAGGGAAAAGGGATTAAGAAGGTTTGGGAGGCCTGCTCAGAGGCGGGCCTCGAAGTCCTCGATCTCCAAGGTGAACTCCTCGGGATCCTTGATGTCGCCGCGGGCGAGAAGGACTTCGCGGGTGAGAACCCAGTAGATGCAGGCGAGAGCCCGGCGTCCCTTGTTGTTGGTGGGGATGACCAGGTCCACGTTGCGGGTCTCGTTGTTGGCGTCGCAGAGGGCGATGATGGGGATGCCCACTTTGAGAGCCTCGTCCAGAGCCTGCTTGTCGGCCGCGGGGTCAGTGACCAGGAGCACATCCGGCTCCACGTAGGCGGCGATGTCAGGGTTGGTCAAGGTGCCTGGAGGGAAGCGTCCGGCGAAAGCAGGAGCGCCGATGGCCTTGGAGAACTCGCGGGCGGGCCTCTGGCCGTACTGGCGGGCGGAGACCACCAGTATGCGCTTGGGATCGAATGTGGCCAGGAATTTGGCGACCGTCCTTATCCTCTCGTCGGTCATCTTCACATCCAGCACATAGAGCCCGTCCTGTCTCACCTTGTAGATGAAATCCTTCATGTCGGCGCTCTTCTGCTGGGTGCCGATGTGCACACCGGAGGTCAGATAAACGTCCTCGGGCACCAATAGCTCAACATTCTCCGCTTCACTCATGTGTAAACCTCAAATCTAATTTCTAGCAACTGTGATGGGAATCAAGTCCTGCTCGAACTCCAACATGGCGATGTCGATGGGGTCCAGCATGTCCTCGGGATAGTCTACAAGAACAGGGGCGCCCAGCGATATCTGCAGCGACCTGGCTCCGATGATTCTGGCCTTCTCGAACCTAGTGTATTCCATAAGTTCACCATACCGGGGGTATTTCGGTATTAGACTGCTCCTTATAAATCTTTTGGAGCTTGATTTTCGCCATCCAGGCCGGCGGCTCAGGGTCTTGTGCGAGCCCTCATCCAGGGGACCAGACCGCCCGCCTCCAGGATTTCCAGGAGGGAGTCCGGCAGGGGTGCGAAGCTCATCTCCTGACCCTCCGCCTCCATGACGCCGGAGCGGAGATCGATGGCGAGCTCGGAGCCCTCCGCTATGGAGGAGGCCTCGGGAGACGTTACCAACACCAATCCCACATTGATCGAGTTGCGGTAGAAGATGCGGGAGAAGCTCTCCGCCACCACTGCCGCCACGCCGGCCTCCCGCAGCGCCAGGGGCGCCTGCTCCCGGGATGAGCCGCAGCCGAAGTTGCGGCCGGCCACTATTATGTCACCCTTCTGCACGCGGGAGGCGAAGTCGGGGTCGAGGTCCTCCATGACGTGGGAGGCGAGCGAGCTGATGTCGTAATTGTCCAGGTAGCGACCGGCGATGATGAGGTCGGTGTTGACGTGGTCGCCGAAGCGCCAGACCTTGCCCCGGATCATGCCCTCACCTCCCGGGGATCCCTGATCTCTCCCGCCAGGGCGCTGGCGGCCACCGTCAGCGGGGAGGCCAGGTAGACCTCCGCCTCGGCGCTGCCCATGCGGCCCTGGAAGTTGCGGTTGGTGGTGGATATCGCCACCTCGCCGGCGGCGAGGACTCCCTGGTGGGCGCCCAGGCAGGGGCCGCAGCCGGGATTGGTGACGATTGCCCCGGACTCCATGAGCGAGCGTATGATGCCCTGCTCCATGGCCTCCAGGTAGACCTCCTTGGAGGCGGGGACCACTATCAGGCGGACGTGATCGGGTATCTTCTTCCCCCTCAGCACGGACTCCGCCGCCGCCAGGTCCTCCAAGCGGCCGTTGGTGCAGGAGCCCAGCACCGCCTGGTCGATCTTGAGGCCCTCCATCTCCGTGACCTCCTTTACATTATCAACAGTGTGGGGGCAGGCGATCAGCGGGACGAGGTCGTCCACCGGGAAGGACATCTCCTGATGATCGGCGTCCTCGTCGCCGTATATGGCCTCGAAGGGCAGGCTCGCCCTGCCCTCCAGATAGGTCAGCGTCTTCTCGTCCGGCATGCAGATGCCGGCCTTGGCTCCCATCTCGATGGCCATGTTGGACAGCACCATGCGGGAGGAGATGCTCATCTCGTCCACCGCCTCCCCCCTGTACTCGACGGAGAGATAGTCAGCGCCGTCCGAGCCCAGCTCGCCGATGATGCCCAGGATGACGTCCTTGGCCGAGGCCCCGGCGGGAAGCTTCCCGGAGATGTCGATGCGGAGAGTGTCCGGCACCCGGAACCAAAGCTCCCCAGTGGCCCAGACCGCCGCCATCTCGGTGGCGCCAATGCCGGTGGAGAACGCTCCGAGGGCGCCGTAGGTGGTGGTGTGAGAGTCAGAGCCGACTATG
>CAYXFQ010000074.1:0-5554 GCA_964464345.1 uncultured Methanomassiliicoccales archaeon
CACCCCGTCCAGCCCCTGGCCCTTGAGGAGGGACTGGGCCAGCGCGATCATCAGCCGCGGAGCTTCCGCCGAGAGCGAGCTGCCGCTGATCACGGCTTCCACCCGCCGCGGGGAGAGGATGGCCTCCTCCCTGCGCTCCGGGACCATACTCATCAACAACCTGGTCTACAGCTACGGTCTGCCGGCCACTCCCTGGGGCGGGCGGGGAGAGAGCGGCTTCGGGCGCACCCATGGGGAGTGGGGATTCCTGGAGATGATGGAGCCTCATCACGTCCACATCGACTCCGGGCGCTTCCCTCGCGACTTCTGGTGGTTCCCCTACAGCCAGGAGAAGGTGGACGCCCAGTCCTTCTTCACCCGCTTCTCCTTCCAGGGCCAGCGGCGAGGCGTGATAGGCGGCCTCATGAGGATGAGGAAGCTCCTCAAGAGCAGGGACTGAGCCTGCCAGCGGATAATGTTTTATGCTTGCTTGAGGTAGTCCCAGAAAGGAGAGGATTCGATCATAGAGAGGATACCAGTTGAGGACTTGAAACTCCAGAAGGGGATGAGCGTTGACAAGTTGCTGCGCCAGATGAGCTCCGGCGGCGGCTTCACCGCCAAGAAGCTGGCGGACGCCGCGGACGTTCTGGAGAAGATGATGAGGGAGGAGAAGTGCCTGCGCTTCATCTCCTTCCCGGCCTGCGTCATGGCCACCGGCACGAGGGGGGTCATCGTCGAGCTGGTCAGGAGGGGCCTGGTGGACGTCATCATAACCACCTGCGGCACCCTGGATCACGACCTCTCCCGCACCTGGAGGGAGTACTACCACGGCGACTTCATGATGGATGACGCCGGGCTCCGCCACGAGGAGGTCAGCCGCCTGGGCAACGTCCTGGTTCCCGACGAGTGCTACGGGGCCATACTGGAGGAGAGATTGGTGCCCATCTTCGACGAGATCCTCGAGGGAGTGAGCTCCATCTCCACCCACGAGCTGATCGACGCCGTTGGCGCGAGGATAGACAATCCTGACAGCCTCCTGCACCAGTGCCACCGCATGAAGGTGCCCATATTCGTCCCGGGCATCACGGACGGCTCCTTCGGCAGCCAGCTCTGGATGCACTATCAGAATCACCGCGACTTCCGCATCGACCTCTTCAAGGACGAGCAGACCCTCTCCGACCTCACCTTCGACCCGGAGTGCACCGGGGCGATTATCGTGGGCGGGGGGATATCCAAGCACCACACCATCTGGTGGAACCAGTTCCGGGGCGGCTTGGACTACGCCATCTACCTCACCACCGCCCAGGAGTACGACGGCTCCCTGTCGGGCGCCCAGGTCCGCGAGGCCATCTCCTGGGGAAAGGTGCGTGAGACCGCCGACCACGTGACCGTGGAGGGCGACGCCACCATCACTTTACCCTTGGTGGTGGCCTCCCTCATCGACCGCCTGGAGGAATGAATTGGCAAAGGTGGCAGTTCTCCCGGGAGACGGCGTCGGCCCTGAGGTCATTGACGCCACTGTGCGTCTCCTGAAGCTGCTCCGGGACGACCTGGAGCTCCTTCACGGCGATGTTGGTCTGAACTGCCATGCCCGTCGCGGGGAGTATCTCCCTCAAGAGACCTTGGACCTGGTCGCCGAGGCGGACGCGGTGCTCTTCGGAGCCATCACCACCCCGCTCGGAGACCCCGATTATCGCTCCCCAATCCTGCAGCTCCGACGGGAGCTCGACCTCTACGCCAACGTTCGGCCGCTGCAGAGGATTCACCCCTCCCTGGGCCTGGTGGACCTGGACGCCATAATAGTGCGGGAGAACAGCGAGGGGATGTACACTCAGATCGAGAGGGAGGACCTGGAGGGCGTCACCCTGGAAAGAAGGGTCAGCGTTCGCGGGAGCAGGCGCATCACCCGCTTCGCCCGCGTGCTGGCGGAGAGGATGGATCGGAAGCGCGTCACCTGCGTGCACAAGGCCAACGTCCTCCGACGCTCGGACGGCTTGTTCCGCGACATCTTCTACGAGGAGATGGAGGGCTCTTCACTGGAGGCCAGGGAGCTCCTTGTGGACGCCGCCGCCGCGGCCCTGGTGGATCGCCCACACGAGCTGGACGTCATGGTCACCCTCAACCTCTACGGCGACATCCTCTCTGACGAGGGGTCGGCCCTGACCGGCGGGCTGGGACTTTCTCCCTCCGCCAACGTGGGGGCCGGTGTGGCCCTCTTCGAGCCGGTGCACGGCTCCGCCCCGGACATCGCCGGCAAAGGCATCGCCAACCCCAGCGCCACCATGCTCTCAGCAGTGATGATGCTGGAGCACCTCGGCATGAACGATGAGTCGGAGATGCTGAGAAAGGCGGTGGCGGGAGCCATCGGCGACGGGGCTCGCACCCGCGACCTGGGCGGCGAGCTCAACACCGTTCAGTTCAGCGAAGCGGTGGCCTCTCGCCTCCGCTGAGGTTGGACACTCCCTCTCGGAGAGATCCGTTCTGGATGGTGCTGGCGATTCCCTTTATGCCGTTCGGTATCCTCTCCAGCGGCAGGACGTCCCGCCCCAGGTCGCTGAGATTGTTGCAGACATACTGAACATAGCTGGGACTCTCATTCCGAGAGTGTGTTATGGAGCGGGCATCGCAGTAGTCGGTCCACATCATGACGGCGAGTATGCCTCCGAAGAGGGCCAAGAAGACGAACTCCGGCCAGGAGACGATGCCCCAGAAGGTGGTCTGCGTCCAGTCCATGACCATGTGCAGTCCCCAGAACATGAAGGGGACGTACATCCGCAGGACCAGGGAGATGCCCAGGACCACGAAGAATCCGCCCGCACCGTGCATCGCAGACTTCCAGACGATCTCGTTGTGCATGAAGGTGTCCACGCTCAGCAGCGCCGGCCAGCCATGGCTGATGACGTAGGCGGGCAGCCCCATCAGATGGTCGAGATCGATGAGGACCCCGAAGACTATGGCTAGGAAGGCCTGGTTGCGGTCCAGGTTGAGAACCTTGATGAGAATCAGGGTCACCAGCAGGTGATTGAAGAACATCATGTCCTCTCAACCCCCTGAGATTCTCTCCTCTCTGCCATGGCATCAGTATCTATTTTCACATGAATATAGTCATTGCTCTCCTAAAAATATTCTAAAAACGAGGATTTCTGAGGCTGAAATCGGGATTGATATCCCATGAGATTGCCCATCTCAGGGCTATGAAAGAGGCCTGCAGGGCTCAGAGTCCCTGGCTGTGGTCCCGCTCTCCCAGGGAGAGGACCAGGTCCTTCACGTCTTCCCGCCCGTGCTCGGGCTGCAGCGTCACGTGCGTGATCCCGAACTTCTCCTGCAGCATCTCCTGCATCTCGTCCAGAGTCTCGCTCAGCACGGAGATGGAGAGGTCGTCGAGGAACTCCACGTGAGCCTCGAGGTGTATCTCGTCATCCACCAGCTTCCAGATGTGGATGTGGTGCACTCCCGTCACCGGGCCTATCGAGGTCATGGACCTCTCCAGGTCCAGGAGGTCGATGTGCCGCGGGGTGAAGAGCATGAAGACGTCGCCCGCCTCCCGCAGCAATCTGATGGCGGCATAGAGGAGAGCGATGCTGATCAGGGCGGTGAGGACTATGTCCACCCAGAAGAGACCGTAGTGCAGCATCAGCAGTCCGCCGATGAGCACCGCCACCGAGGAGAACATGTCGGTGAGGAGGTTGAGATAGACCGAGCGGATGTTGAGGCTCTCCTTGGCATCGGAGTGGAACATGAGGGCGGACACGCCGTTGATGAGAACTGCCGCTCCCGCGAGGATGATGACCACCATGGAGTCGACCTCCGGGGGCTGACCAATCCTGGCTATGGCCTCCATCAGCAGGAAGGCAGATATCCCCACCAGCATGCAGCCGTTGATGAGGGCGGCGAGCAGCTCGATCCTGCGCGTGCCGAAGGTCCTCCGCGGGCTGTACTCCTGGCGGGAGATTCGCAGGGCCACCCAGGATATGGCGAGGGCGACCACGTCGCTGAGATTGTGCAGAGCGTCGGAGAGAAGGGCGAGACTGCCGGACAGTATGCCGCCGATGACCTGGGCGACGGTGATTCCAATGTTCAACAGGAGGCTGGCCAAGAGCTTGACCGACCTCAGGTCCCTCTTCTCCTCCTCCATGGCTATCGCTTCCCGTGGCGGTCTTCCCCTATCGGGCATACGGCGATGCATATGCCGCAGGGTGCTCTTCCCTCTGCCCGGAGCTCCCCGCTCCTGGTGATGCAGGCCTGCTTGTCGGTCAGACCATCCGGATAGGGGAGGTCCGCAACCGCCCCCACCGGGCAGCGGCGCACGCAGAGGCCGCATTTGGCGCAGAGCTCCTCGCTCTCCTCCGCCCCGCCCAGGTCGGCCTGGGTGAGGACGGTGACGAATCTGACGCGGGGGCCATACTGCGGCGTGAGGACGACGTTGCTGAGGCCGAAGCTCCCCAGGCCGGCCATCACCGCCGCGTGGCGGTGCGAGAACATCACCTCTCCCCCCTCCTTTAGGTAATTCAACCCGGGATAGCCGTCACGGGGGACGAAGGCGCTCCTGTGGCCCTTGGCCTCCAGAAACATGGCGAGCCTATAGGCGCTCTGATCGAGGAGGCTGTTGACCGTCCTGTAGAGCTCCGCATACCAGATGGAGGGTGCGGAGAGAACGACGGGGAGGGAGACGGGAATGCCCATGACGATGGCGCTGCGAGCGCCGGGCAGGAGTGCTTCCGGCCTCTGGTCCTCGGGAATGTAGGCGTACTTCTCCTGATCCCATGCCGAAACAGAGGCGAAGCCGAGAAGCGGGACGTCCATGGACTCGCACTTCTCCCTCACCTCTCCCCTCAAAAGCTCCACTGATCTCACTCTCCGCTCGTTCATCCTATGCGTTGCTTTCAGAACAACATGCGTTCATGTTCATAATGTATTGGAAATTATGCAAGGCATGGATCAAAGGACTTGGCTCAGGAAGCTCTGGCTCAGAGTCATCAATTGCCAGATCGAGAAAGGCTCGAAGAATCAGTTCAAGGCTCTTCAGCAGAAATCAATCCGAGAATGATTGTCACATCCCAGACGTGACTGGATATGGAAAGTGGTGCAGGGGATGGGATTTGAACCCACGGACCTCTGCAGGACAAGGCCCTCAACCTTGCGTCGTTGGCCATGCTTGACTACCCCTGCGTTTGAACTCAGGATAATAAGCCCCGTTATTAAGCTTTGCCCAGCGAGGATGGATTTTTGGCTCAGAGGGGTTTAAATTGGAGCAGAATCTATGGTCAACTGTCAGGAGAGGGAGAGCGACCGACGGTAGGGCTTCGGCCCAGCTGAGGAAGGTCCCTCCTCCATAGGGCAGGTGGGTCGGGAAATCCGACCGGGAGAGATCTCGGGCAAGGGCTCAGAGACGACACAGCCCCCGGCCAAGGATGATTCGTGCTGACGATGACGTTCCTGGGGGATTTGGTGAAACGGCGACTCCCCACCGGAGCAAGCCCAGACAGCCGGGGTGACCGCCCAGGGACCGGCGGGTAGGGTGCGTAGTTGAATGTCGCTTGAAACAGAAGGGGGCCTACTACCCTCACCTGACACT
>CAYXFQ010000075.1:0-5518 GCA_964464345.1 uncultured Methanomassiliicoccales archaeon
AGCAAGGACATCCTCATCGACGGCAACGAGGCGGTGGCCCTGGGAGCCATCGCCGGGGGATGCAACTTCATCTCCGCCTATCCGATGTCCCCCTCCACCGGCGTCCTGGACACCCTGGCCGCCCTGGCGGACGACTTCGGCATCGTGGTGGACCAGGCGGAGGACGAGATCGCCGCCATGAACAAGGCCATCGGCGCCTGGTACGCCGGGGCAAGAGCCATAGTGTCCACCTCAGGCGGAGGCTACGCGCTCATGACCGAGGGACTCTCCCTGGCAGGGATGATGGAGTCCCCCCTGGTGGTGCATCTGGCTCAGAGGCCCGGTCCGGCCACCGGGCTCCCCACCCGCACCGCCCAGGAGGACCTCAACCACGCCATCTACAGCGGCCATGGCGAGTTCTGCCGCATGGTCTTCGCGCCCGGCAGCACCGAGCAGGCCTTCGACATCACCCGCAGGGCATTCGACATCGCCGACGCCCTGCAGATCCCGGTCTTCGTCCTCACCGACCAGGACCTGGTGGACAGCTACTGCAACATCCCTCGCATCGACCTCTCCGGCCTGGAGCCGGAGAACGCCTTCGTGGAGACTGACCCGGATTACCGGAGATACGAGCTCACCGATAGCGGCCTCTCGCCGCGGGGAGTCCCCGGCCACGGCGACGGCCTGGTCAGGGCGGACTCCGACGAGCACGACGAGGAGGGGCACATCACCGAGGACCTGAACTACCTCCGCCCGGCGATGGTGGAGAAGAGGGTGCACAAGAGGATGGAGCTTCTCCTACCCCATCTGGAGATGCCCACCTTCTACCCCTCGCAGGACGCGCCCGCCCTGGCGATATGCTGGGGCTCCAACCTCTCGGTCCTGAAGGAGGCGGTGGAGAAGGTGGGCAACCCCCGCCTGGCGATGATGCACTTCCACAACGTCTACCCCATCCACCCTGACGTCAAGGTGATACTGGAGCGGGCGGAGAAGGTCATCATCATGGAGGACAACGCCACCGGCCAGCTCGCCGGCCTGCTGCGCCGCGAGACCGGCTTCGAGATCCCCGCGTCCAGCCGGCATCTGCGCTACTCGGGCAAGCCATGGACGGTGGAGGAAACCGTCGAGATGCTCAAGGAGGAGGGATTCTGATGAGCTACAACGCTAAGGATTACGACATGCCCCAGGAGAAGGCCTGGTGCCCCGGCTGCGGGAACTTCCTGCTCCACCGCCTCATCATGGAGGTTCTGGCGGAGCTGGAGATCGCGCCTAAGGACCTGGTCCTGGTCTCCGGCATAGGGCAGGCCGCCAAGCTCCCGCAGTACACGAAGGGACACATGTTCAACGGCCTGCACGGGCGCTCCCTGCCGGCCGCCATGGCCATCAACGCCTGCAACCCGTCCCTGAAGGTCGTCGCCGTCTCCGGTGACGGCTGCACCTACGGGGAGGGCGGGAACCACTTCCTGGCCCAGATCCAGAGGAACCCGGACCTGGTCAACATCGTGCACAACAACATGGTCTACGGCCTGACCAAGGGCCAGGCCTCGCCCACCAGCCTCAAGGGCATGCGCACCAAGGTGCAGGTGGACGGGGTGAGCGCCGAGCCCTTCAACCCCATCGCCCTGGCCATCGCCATGGGTGCCAGCTTCGTCGCCAGGGTCTTCCCCGGCAACCGGGAGCAGACCAAGGAGGTGCTGAGGCAGGCCATACAGCACAAGGGATACGCCCTGGTGGACTGCTTCGTGCAGTGCGTGGCCATGAACAAGATCAACACCCTGCAGTGGTACAAGGAGCACAGCTACGAGCTGGAGGACTCCTACGACCCGAGCAACCGCGTGCTCGCCTTCGAGAGGGCGCTGGAGGAGGACATGTACCCCACCGGCATCTTCTACAAGGAGGAGGGGAGGCCGGTGTTCTGGGAGGAGAGCGCCGCCTATCGGGAGAGCCAGGAGCCGCTCTTCCGCAGGAAGGTGGACATGGAGCGCCTCCAGGAGATCCTGGACTCGCGCGCCTGAGGCCCACTCAGCACTGGCAGCTCGCGCAGAAGTAGGAGGTCCGCCCGGCCACCTTGGCGATCGACCAAGGTCCGGAGCAGCGGGGGCAGGCCCCGCCCTTGCCTCTCACCCTGAGCATCATGTCCGCCGGCAGGCGAGGGAACTCGGTGTCGGCCGCCAGTGACTCCTCGAGCGCGCGTATCATGCTGCTGTGGAGATGGCGGATCTCCTCCTCGCTGACATCCTCGGCGGGACGGGTCGGCAGAACTCCAGTCTGGTAGAGCATCTCGTCGGCGTAGAGGTTTCCCACGCCGGAGATGAAGGACTGGTCCAAGAGCAGGGACTTCACCGTGCGTCGGCCCTTGAAGCCGCGGCGGAAGTGCTCCCAGCCGACATCCAGGGCGTCAGGGCCCCTGCCCTTGGCCGCCAGGAAGGAGTCCACGTCGTCCAGTATGGCCATCGCCCCCAGGCGGCGAGGCCAGCAGATGGCCAGGTTGCCTTCGTCCATCGTGAGCAGCAGGCGGGCGAAGCGGGGAGCATCCTCCTGGAAGAAGAGCGGGTAGCCGCTCATGCCGAAGTGCAGGAAGAGCCAGTTGCCGTCATCCAGCTCCAGGAATAGGCTCTTGCCGTTGCGTCGGGAGCCGACGATCCTCCGTCCCCGCAGGGAGGCCTCTGGATCCCCACGGCTCTCCGGGAGGAGGCGGATGCCGTCCACGCGAGCGTCCTCTATGACCTTCCCCTCCGCCCCGCCCATTATGCGGCGGCGGAAGGTCTCCACCTCGGGAAGCTCAGGCATCTCAGTCGTCCACCAGGTCGAAGCGGTCGGTGATGCTGGCCATGAACTCCTCCACGCTCGGCACCCGGCCGTGGCAGATCAGCTCCCCGTTGAGGAAGTAGGCGGGCGATATGCCGCAGCCCTTGTCCCGATAGAGGGGGAATATCTGGTTCATGATCTCCCGGTCGCAGCGGTGCCGCGCTATAGAGAGGTCCATGAGCTCGATCTTAGCTCCCACTCCCAGCTTCTCCAATCCCTCGCGCACGACCTTGGCGAAGGCCAGGTCCAGCGGGGCCAGGCTGGGCTCGCTGCCCGCCAGCGATATGATCTCAATTCTCAGTTCCGACATCTCCATCCCTTATGCACAACTCGTAATCCTGAGCATCGCAGGAGACGATCTCCCCGCCCTCGAATCCCCGCAGCGCCTGGACAAGGCAGTTCTCCCAGGCCCACTGCTCCTGGAAGTGCCGGTTCATGTCCCTCAGCAGGAGATGGGACCAGACCACCATGAAGAGCCAGCCGGTTGCCAGGGAGAGGATGAAGAAGAGCAGGAAGGAGCGGTAGCCCACCTGCTTGCGGAAATCGTTCGCGAACTCCACGCCCATCTCGTCCAGGGCCTTGTGGAAGGGCACCAGGAACTCCATCCAGGCCTTCTCATGACGATAGGAGAAGGTGGTGACGTTGCGGATGCTGTGCACCAGGGCGATGAAGGAGACCAGCAGGGCGATGACGATGGCCGGAGCGACCTGGGGGACGCTCTCGGTGAAGGTGGCGATGGCGATAACCAGGAGGGGAAGGACGATTATGGCTCCCCAGAGGGCGGCCTTCAAGGGCTTCTCCTCCGCGGCTATCTTGGCGTCCAGGGCCCTCATCTCGTTGATGTGGCCGCCGATGGGCGCCCCCCTGTCCCTCCGCACCTCCATGTAGCCGATCAGGCGGGAGCGCAGCTCCTTCTCCCGCTGGCAGTGCTTCTCGTTCCTGCCCATGAGCAGGAAGAACACCGACACCATGATCAGCATCCCCAGGGTGATGAAGGTGGCGATCTGGGCGGTCAGCTCGCTGTAATCAGAAAGGGACTCCAGGCCGCCCAGTCGGGTGATGCCGTAGCTGATGGTGAATATCAGATAGGAGGCGAGCACCAGGGTCACCAGGAGCGGCTCGATTATCATGTCGCTGCGATCTCGATTGAACACGTTCTCAATGATCTCGTTGGCCGCCCTCTTGGAGTCCATCCCTTCGGGTATCAGCAATGCCTCATAAAAATATGGGGGAGCAAGTTTAATACCGCCAAGGCTGGTTCAAGGGGGGATGAAAGGGCTTCGTGGCCGCATACCGGGCCGCTCCGCGGTCCGGAAGAGGGCCAGCACGACGATCGACAGTGCCAGCGGCAGGGTCGACTCCTTGAAGGACGAGCTGGCCAAGAGGGGCAGCCGCCTGCGGGGCACCGCCCCGGAGCGGGTGGGCCTGACCCTGGGCAAGAAGCCTCTTCTCCTGGGGATATTCCCCCTGATCACCCTCTTCCTGGCGTCGGTCTACTTCTTCACCGTCCTCACCATGGCGCCGCAGGAGGTCTTCGACATCGGCCTGGACCGAAGCTTCTTCACCTTCTTCCTCTGGGTGCTGGTGATGTTCTACCTCTACGTGAAGCAGCTCATCACCACCTTCCGGCTGGGCTCCGGCAACCGCAGGGCCTGGCGGGACATGATGCGCCTCTGCCTGCTCTACACCGTCACCTCCGGGATGTCGGTGATAATGGGCACCGGGGCGGTGAGCATGGCCTTCACCTTCGAGACCAACGCCCTGATCCTGATGATCTCCATGGTTCTCCTGGCGATCTACCTGACCGGGTCCAAGGTCCGCCTCTACTTCACGCCCGCCTACGCCGAGCCGGTGGACCTGAAGACCTGGCTGATCTTCATCGCCACCAAGGACCCCTTCAAGTCCGAGAAGGTCCTCCTCATCTGATCTCTCTTCTCATCACTACCGAGTGGGCCTGGAAGCCGAGGCTCTCGTAGAGCTCCTTGGCGTGGACGTTGCGCGGGCTGACGTTGATCGACATGTACTTCAGGCCCTCCTCCTGGAACCATCCCTCCGCCCAGCGGAGCATCATCCCGCCCAGGCCGCGGCCGCGATGGGCAGGCTCCACCTGTATGCCGAGGACGTAGCCGCAGTCCTCCCCGGTGAACTGGTCGGCGCCCACCCCGAGCCAGAGCATTCCCGCCGAGTCCTCCTCGTTCTCGAGGATCAGGAGGAAGTTGCGCATGCCGGCGCCCTCAAAATGCACCGAGACCAAGCCGCGGAAGAAGTCCATCCAATCCTCCGAGCGCCGGGCCTCCTCCTCGCTGACCGAGGCCAGGACGCTCTCCTCCATGCCGTCGAGGGCGAAGGGGAAGTCTCCGGGGTTGGCGGCGCGGAGGCGGTAGCCGTTCTCCAGGGGATGGGTCTCGCTCATGCCTTCCGGTATGGACCAATATGGATTTAAACGTAGAGCGGAGTCCCCGCCACCATGGCCAAGACCTTTGCGGAGGAGCTCTTCTCGCGGGCCTCCTCTTCCGACGTCCAGGCCGGGGACACCGTGGTCGCCAAGGTGGATCTGGCCATGTCGCACGAGAACGGCGCCCTGGTATCCCGCATGTTCCGGGAGATGGGGGCCGAGAAGATCTGGGACCCCAGCAAGGTGGTCCTGCTCTTCGATCACCGCATACCCGCCAACACCATCTCTGCCGCGGAGGGGCACAAGACCGTGCGGGACTTCGCTTTCCAGCAGGGC
>CAYXFQ010000076.1:0-5476 GCA_964464345.1 uncultured Methanomassiliicoccales archaeon
CTGAACTTCGGCAACCCGGAGAAGCCGGACCGCCTGGGACAGCTCCGCGAGGCAGTGCGTGGACTGGGTGAGCTTGCCAGGCACCTCAACCTGCCCATACCCTCCGGCAACGTGAGCCTCTACAATGAGGGCCCCGGCGGCACCGTGCTGCCGACCCCCATGATACTCGGCCTCGGCCGCATAGGGGATGTGCGCAAGGCGCTGAGCTCCGACCTCAAGGAGGAGGGGAGCAGCATCTACCTGGTGGGCGAGACCCTGGACGAGATGGGCGGCTCGCTGCTCTTCCGCATCTTCGGCGGCAGCGGCGGGCAGGTGCCGGGAGTGGACTTCGAGCGCCTCTCCGATTCCATGGACTCCCTGCTGGACTGCATGGGCAAGGGCATGGTCAGCAGCTGCCACGACTGCTCTGACGGCGGCCTGGCCTTGGCCATGGCCGAGATGTGCATTGGGGGCGGAATCGGAGCCACCCTTGAGCTCGGCCCGCTGGAGGGTAGGGACCTGGACGTCGCTCTCTTCTCTGAGAGCAACAGCCGCTGGCTGGTGGAGGTCGCCGCCGGACGCGAGGCGGACTTTGAGGCCCGGATGGGAGGGCTCGCCCGACGCGTGGGCGTCAGCGGCGGAGATTCCCTGTCCATCCCCGTTGCCGACCTGAACCTGGCGGTGGAGGACATGAGAACGCGCTGGAGCGAGCCTCTGCCCCGCGCCATGGAGGGATGAAATGTCTGGCAACAGTCTCAAGATCTGCGTGCTGAGAATCGAGGGCAGCGGAGGAGCCTGGGACAGCTACCAGGCCTTCCAGTCCCTGGGAGCGGAGACGGAGATGGTGCATCTTAACCAGCTGGAGGGTCGCTCTCCCGCGCGGATGCAGCGCTCCCTGGAGGATTATGACGCTCTCGTCCTGCCAAGCGGATTCTCCGCCGGCGACTACGTGCGGCCGGGCGCCATACTGGCGGCCCGCATCCGCGACTCGCTATCCAAAGAGCTGGACGAATTCGTGGCGGACGGCAAGGCGGTCCTGGGAACCGGCAACGGATTCCAGGCCCTGATGGAGCTGGGCCTGCTTCCCGGCAACGGGGCGGATCTCGCCCTGGCCGCCAACGAGTCCGCACGCTTCGAGTCCCGGAGCGCGGTGCTTCGCCACGTCGGCAAGGGACGCTGCCGCCTCAGCGCCGACCTAAGGGAGGGTCAGATGCTGACCCTGCCGATCGCTCACTCTCACGGAAGACTGGTCAGCCTCGACGCGAAGGCGGCCGACAAGTTGGAGAAGGACGATCAGATCGTGCTGCGCTACAGCGGGCCGAGAGGAGAGGATGCGGAGTATCCCTGGAACCCTGACGGCTCCATCGGTGGCATCGCCGGCATCTGCAACCCGAACGGGAACGTGCTGGGGATGATGCCATTGCCGGAGCGGGCCCTCAGTCCCTACACCGTGCAGGGATGGAACCGGGGACCTGTGTCTGGAGAGGGCGATGGCGCCCCCCTGCTGCGCTCGCTGCTGAAGAATATACGTCCCTAGAGCTCGACGCGGACTTCCACCCGGTCTCCGTCATCGAGGCCTAGGGTGCGCCGCAGGTGGTACTGGCAGACCACCTCTATCACGTCAGTGTGGTGGGTTTTCTCCGGGATCACTATGGCGCAGTCGATGTTGCGTATCTTGGCCTTGTGAGCCATGACGTCACCGAAGGTGCGGCCCTCGCGGGTGAACCCTTTGATGAGGTAGCCGTTGCTGTCGCGGACGATCTCCAGCTTGCCCACGTCCGTCTGGTCCAGGCGGATGTTGAGCGTCCCCTCGTAGGGTCGGAACTCGAGCTTGTCCTCGAATTGGACCATGTAGGGCTGCTGGCAGATGTAGTATCCACCCTCGCCGCGACCAGTGGAGATGGTGCCGTTGAGAATGATGTGGTCGGTGAACTCGAAGAGGCGCCGGTACTCCTCGTACTCCTTGCGCAGCTCCTCTATGCCGGCCTCGGTCATGCGGATTCGCTGGCGCCTGGCGCCTTTGTCCCGCTCTATGTATCCCTCTTCCAGAAGCTCGAGAATTCTCTTGGAAGCGGACTGCTGGGACATATCCATGGCCTCCCCGAGCTCGCGGGAAGAAATCGCTACGTAACTGTGAATCCCCCCTATGGAAGCGATTTTCCTCAGGGCGGAGATATGTTTCTCCTTCAAACAACTCACCCGACTAGCTGGACTTATATTGCATGCTCACATAATTAAAAGGTTTCCTCTGCTTTTGGTGACCCCATCGGATAGAAATACGGCCACTTCGCTTCCCATACTCATGAGCAGACATGTCCTTGAGGCACTGGGCAAGGCGCGCGTCATTGTCGAGGACGGCAAGGTGGTGGAAGTCGGCGATCCGCAGATAGATTACTGCCCCGTCTTCAAGCGCCACCGCAACATCGATCAGTTCGACAAGGAGGCCATCCGCAAGAGCATCGAGTTCCGTATCCAGGACTTCGGCATGTGCTGCGAGGGACGCCAGATGCGCATGGACGATTTCCTCAGCTTCGGGGTGTCGGAGCTCATACGCCTGGGAATCGAGCGCGAGTACCTGGACGGCGCGGTCATGGTCTGCGACGGGGCCGGAAGCTGCCTTGTTGACGACCCTGCCATGGTGCAGGGCGTGGGAGGCAGGGTCTCCGGGATCATCGAGACCGAGCCCATCGACTCAGTCATCGAAGCCCTCGGCGCCGACAACGTCCTGAATCCCAAGACTGGCGATATCGACCAGTTCTCCATGACCGGCAAGGCCTTCCAGATGGGATACCGCAAGCTGGCGGTGACCGTGACTGAGGCTCAGGACGCCTGCATGATACGGGACGCCTACGGCCCGTTCGTGAGGATATTCGCAGTGCACTGCACCGGCGTCAACCGCCAGGATGCGGAGATGCTCTTCGACAACTGCGACGTGGTGACCTCCTGCGCCTCCCGCCCGCTGCGCGACGTGGGTGCGAAGAGGGCGCTGCTTCAGGCCGGGACCCGCATCCCCATCTACGCCGCAACGGAGTTCGGCAAGATGCTCATCGAGGAGAGGCTGGAGCAGATCGACAGAAAGGCTGCCACCGGCGAGGACGATCCTCCCCGCCCGACGATCTAGCCCTCTTTCACCAGATAGCGGCTGGATCGCAGGTAGATGGTCTGAATCCCCTCCGCCCGCAGGCGGGCGCGGAGCTCCTTGTCGTTGGTGAGGACGGGAGCGCCGAGATTCAGGGCCGCTTCAATGACCGCATCGTCGCCGCGAGCGACGGTGGGCACCTTCTCATATTTCTCGGAGAGCGCCAGCGCCGCGCCGGCGTGCTTGCTGCGCGAGCGGCGCAACTCTCCGATCAGCGGCTCGGGAATCACCATGCGCACGTCCCCAAGGAGACGGCGGACCTCCAGGTCGAGGTTCAGGCGAACCTCAAAAGGCATGAGGAGGGCGTTGGTGTCCAGGACTAGCGCCCGCATGGGCTCACTCGATGATGCCGTACCCGATTAGGCGCCACTTGCCGGATATGCGCCTGGATACGGCCACCCTCTGGCCCTTGGTGGCGCAGATGGGCAGCTTCAGGCTGACCTCGGCCTCGTCGCCCCGGGCGCTGGTCACCACTCCCACGGTGGTGGCGGTCCCGATGTTGAGCATGAGGGGCTCGTTGGTCTTGATGTCCTCGACCTCGATGTCGGAGCTGGCTCCGACCACCCTGTCCAGCAGGGTGGAGGTCATGGTGAACTCGTGGCGCACTGGCGGCAGCTTGCCGGGGTGCCCCATCATGCGGCCGGTGAGGCCGTCGGACTTGGTGATGGCGGGGTCCAGCTTGGTGCCGATCGCCAGCAGACCGCCGGGCTGGGCGGTCTCGAGGGCGTTCTTTCCGGCCTGCAGAGACTCGATGGTGGTGGTCACCGGCTCCCAGTGGGGCTTGCCGGCGATCTCGGTCTTGCGACCGGGCGCGATCTCCACCTCGTCACCGACGCTGAAGGTGCCCTGTATGATAGAGCCTCCCAGCACGCCTCCCTTGAGGTCGGCGGGCGCGGTTCCGGGGGTGTTGATGTCGAAGGAGCGGGCGATGTGCATCAGCGGCTCCGAGTCCAGGTCCTTCTCCACGGCGGCGACGATGTGCTCCTCGATGGCCTCGACGAGCATGTCGAGGTTGATGTCGTGGTGAGCGGAGACCGGGACGATCGGGGCGTCCTCGGCGATGGTGCCCTTGACGAACTCCTTGATCTCGCGGTAGTTGCGCAGGGCCTCCTCGCGGCTGACGAGGTCGACCTTGTTCTGAACTATGACTATTCTCTCGATGCCCACGATGGTCAGCGCCATCAGGTGTTCCTTAGTCTGGGGCTGGGGGCACCGCTCGTTGGCGGCTATGAGCAGCAGGGCGCCATCCATGAGGGCGGCGCCGGAGAGCATCGTGGCCATGAGCGTCTCGTGACCAGGGGCGTCCACAAATGATACCGAGCGGATGAACTCCGCCTCGCCGCCGCAGCCCTTGCACTCGGGCTGGGTGGAATAGGAGGCGCTTCCCTCGCAGTCGGGGCAGCGGTAGAATCTTACGTCTGCGTACCCCAGTCGGATCGATATGCCTCTCCGCACCTCCTCAGAATGGCGGTCTGTCCAGGTGCCGCTGAGGGCGCGGGTGAGAGTGGTTTTCCCGTGGTCGACATGACCGATCATGCCGATGTTGATGCTGGGCTGCTCAGGTACCTTCATTGGGTCTCCTCAGCCTCGGCCTCAGCGGGCGGGTTGAGCAGGTCGTCAATGGATTTGGGACCGTAGGTCTCAACCTTGAGGTTGATCTGGGAAATGTCCGTCGAGATGACCCTGCCGCGCAGAGTCTTGCGGCGGCGCTCGCCGTGGCGCAGAGGGCGGAAGCCCAGGCCGTCGGAGAGCATGATGGGGCGCCGGCGGTTGCCGGGCAGGTCAGGGCGCATGGGAGTGCCGTTCCTGTCGCTGCCCCCAGTGATCTTGAGCTTGTAGCCGGGCAGGCCGACGAAGATGCCGTCTACGACCTCCCCGACGCTCTTCCCGATGAGGGAGTTGGCATGGTGCCCGGTCACGGCCACATTGTGGGAGCGGCCGGACTTGGCGTCGTTGATGACAGTCTTAAAATCCACCATATTTAAACACCTGTATCTACGGGCTAATGAAGATGTCAATAAAAAACTTTTGGTCGGGCGATTCCACTGGCAGAGCCGGATTCCGGATGCTGGCTCAGGAGCGCTTGGATTTCTTGGCCTTAGTCCGGGAACGATCCTCGGATTTCCTGCCGCGGCCGCCTTGGAGC
The DNA here is from genome assembly GCA_964464345.1 of uncultured Methanomassiliicoccales archaeon. GTDB lineage: Archaea > Thermoplasmatota > Thermoplasmata > Methanomassiliicoccales > Methanomethylophilaceae > CAYXFQ01. The sequence goes on from CAYXFQ010000076.1 coordinate 5,265, forward strand.
CTCTCTTTCAGGCTGACGATGGAACGCACCGGCATGGGGTCGGTGTTGCTCAGGAATGCCGAGTAAAGGGAATAGAAATCAGCGTGCATCACGGACCGGAGGTTCTTCTCCATGACCGTGTCGCCCTGGATATTGACCACCTCCAAGGCCACGCCGTTGTCCTGCAAGGCCTCCAAGGAAGCGTCCATCATGTCCTTCAGAAGAGGCGGGGC
>CAYXFQ010000077.1:0-5193 GCA_964464345.1 uncultured Methanomassiliicoccales archaeon
GCATGATGGACTTCTCGTTCCAGAGGTCCTTGAAGAGGTTGTCCATCTTGTGCAGCACCGCCCAGTCGTTCTTGGCGGTGACGATGCAGATCTTGGTCCGCATCTCCAGGCGGCTGTCCTTGAGAATGCGCAGGATGTCCATCTCGTGCTCGCTGTCCCCCAACTTCTGAGCGTAGCGCCGGCAGGCGATCATGACCGCCTCCTCGTTCTCGATCTCGAGGTCGCGCATGATCATGCGGGCCAGCGAGGAGTAGTTGATGAGGTCCTTGGACACGCAGTCCTTGATGCTGGGGTGCGAGTCGATGAAGACTCGCGTCCTCTCGGCTATGCTCTCCCGCTGGGGCTTCCTGCTCATGCTCTATATTAGGACAAATCCCGTATTTATATGTTCTATTTCGAACATTATGTAGGGATATGACTGCTTTGAAACAGAACTGTCAGAGCTTGGCGTCCAGATAGTCTGTGAACAGGTTCAGGAACTGATCCAGCTCCTCATCTCCCAGCGTCAGCGGGGGGACGAGGCGCACCACGTTGCCATGGCAGACGTTGACCAGCACCCCCTGCTCCAGGGCATGCGCCTGGAAGGGCTTGGCCAGGGACTCCATCTCGATGCCTATCATCAGACCCAGTCCGCGCAGCTCCTTGATCTCCGGGTGCTCGATGGCCTTCAGACCAGTCAACAGCTCCTCGCCGCGGCGGCGGGAGTTCCCGACCAGGTCCTCCTCCTCGATGATCCCGAGAACAGCGCTCGCCGAGGCGCAGGCCAGTGGCGAGCCTCCGAAGGTGGTGCCATGCGTCCCAGGCACCAAGCTGGCGGAGATCTCGTCGGTGGACAGTATCGCCCCGATGGGGAATCCCCCGCCCAGGCCCTTGGCCAGGGACATGATGTCCGGGACCACGTTGAAGTGGGTGGAGCCGAACCACTCCCCGGTGCGGCCGATGCCGGTCTGGACCTCGTCCATCACCAGCAGCGCGCCGAGGTCGTCGCAGAGGTCGCGGGCGCAGCGGAAGAAGGACTCCGTCGCCAGGCGCACCCCGCTCTCCCCCTGCACCGGCTCCAGGAGCAGGGCGGCGGTGTCGCGGGTCATGGCCTTCTTCAGAGCCTCCTCGTCCCCGAAGGGGAAGTAGGAGTAGACGTCGCCCATCAGGGGCTCGAAGCCGCGGCGGTAGACCTCCTGGCCGGTGGCCCCCAGGGAGGCCGTCGTGCGGCCGTGGAAGGAGTCCAGGGCGGAGACCACGCCGGTGCGCCCGGTGTGGAGCACCGCCAGCTTCAGGGCGGCCTCGTTGGCCTCGGCGCCGCTGTTGACGAAGAGGCTGCGGCTGAGGTCGCCCGGAGCCAGGCGGGCCAGGGTCTCCCCCAGGAGCGCCTGCTCCTCGATGTGATAGAGATTGGACACGTGGCAGAGCTTCCCCGCCTGCGCGGATATGGCCTTCACCCATTTCGGGTGGGAGTGGCCGATGGAGTTGACCGCTATGCCGGCCACCAGGTCCAGGTAGCGCTTGCCCTCGCTGTCGTAGAGGTAGGCGCCCTCCCCCCGCTGGAAGCAGAGGTCCATGCGCCCGTAGTTCTGAAAGAGGCTCTTGGAGCCCTTCGCCTTGATTTCACTCAGATTCATGATTATCACCGCATGTAGACGCGGGTCCCCTTCCGGGAGCCTCCCCTGAGGTCACCCAGTATGCTCACCGGGTCCCGCCCGTTCACCATCCGCGTGGAGCGCACTCCGGCCTCCAGGGCCTCCAGGCAGCCCTGCACCTTCGGTATCATCCCGTCGCGGATGATTCCGTCGCGGATCATCTCCTCCACCTCCTCCCGGCTGGCCTCAGCCAGCAGCGAGGAGGGATCTTTGACGTCCAGCAGTATGCCTGGAACGTCGGTTACGAGCATCATCTCGTCGCAGGCCAGGGCGGCGGCGACGGCGCAGGCGATGGTGTCGGCGTTGACGTTCACCCTCTCGCCCTCGTAGGTGGCACCGATGGGATAGATGACCGGCAGTATTCCGTCCCGGAGCATCTGCTCCAGCGCTTCAGCGTCGACCGAGTCCACCTCCCCCACGTTGATGAGGTCCACCATCTCCACGCTCCCGTCCTCCTGCTCCTCAGGGAGGGGGGCCATGCGCACGCAGCGCACCAGGCCGTCGCTGTGGCCGGCCAGTCCGAGCGCGTCGATGCCGGCCTCCTGCAGAGCGTCCACGACCTCCTGATTGATTCCCTGCAGGACCTCCTCCGCCACTGCCAGCGCGGCGTCGTCGGTGACCCTGATGCCAGACACCTTGCGGGCCTTCAGCCCCTTATCCTCCATGGCGAGGCTGATGGCGGGTCCGCCGCCGTGCACCAGGACGATGCTCGCCCCGTCGGCCAGCATGGCCTTCAAGTCCGCGGCCAGGCGGCGCAGCCCCTCGGGGCCCCCGAGGGCGTTGCCACCGAACTTCACCAGATATCTGCCGGAATCCGTAGTCATCATCTCACCTCAGGTGGTGTACTCCGCGTTGATTCGCACGTAGTCGTAGCTGAGGTCGCATCCCCAGCCGGTGGCCGACTCCTCCCCTGCGCCCAGGTCCACCACTATGCGCACCAGGTCGTTGTCCATGGCCATGCGCACCACGTCCACCGAGCGCTGGTCCTCGAAGACCGGCGCCCCGCCCTCCAGGATGGGGATCTCCAGGTCCCCGCCCTTGATGGTCAGGTGCACGTTCTCCACCTCGAACTCGCAGTCGCTGTTGCCGAGGGCCATCATGATGCGCCCGTAGTTGGGGTCGGAGCCATGGATGGCGGTCTTCACCAGCGGGGAGTTGAGTATGCTCATGGCCGCGGAGCGGGCCTGCTCCTTGCTCACGGCCTCGTTGACGGTGACCTCGACCAGCTTGGTGGCCCCCTCGCCGTCCAGGGCGATGGAGCGGGCCAGCTCCTGCATGACGTGCGCCAGCGCGTCCAGGAATGCGGGGTCCTCGTCGGCGTACTCGCCGCCGGCCATGCCGTTGGCCAGCAGGACCGACATGTCGTTGGTGGACTGGTCCCCGTCGATGCTGATCATGTTCAGGCTGTCCGCCAGTATCTCCTGCCACTGGGCGTGGAAGGAGTCGCTGAGCCTGGCATCGGTGGTGATGAAACTAAGAGTGGTACCCTGCAGCACCCGCATGTGGGGGGCGATCATGCCGCTGCCCTTGGCCATGGCCCCTATGCTGACATGGGAGCCGTCGGCCAGGCGGACGCGCACGGCCAGCTCCTTCATGCGAGTGTCAGTGGTCATGATGGCCTCCGCCACCGCCTGGTCCGCTTCGCGGCCGTAGGCCAGCTCGCGGCAGGCGCGGTCGATGCCGTAGATGATCTTGGGCATGTCCAGGAAGCGGCCGATCAGGCCGGTGGAAGTGACTCCCACCTCTTCCGGCTCCACGCCCAGGGCCCGGGCCGCCTGGGCCTTCATGGCCTTGGCGTCCTGATAGCCGCGCTTGCCGGTGAGGGCGTTGGCGTTCCCGCTGTTGATGACGAAGGCGCGCAGCTCCTTGCGGGCCTCCTCCATCATCACCTGCACCGGGGCCGCGCGCACCTTGTTGGTGGTGAAGCCCATGTAGGCCTTGGCGCTGACCTCGGAGTAGATCACGCCCAGGTCCAGGGAGCGGTACTTGACGCCGCTGTGCACTCCCGCGGCGGTGAAGCCCTGCGGTGTGGTTATCCCCCCGTCAACGCGTTCCATCTCAAACCCCCATGCCCGGCACGTCGAGGCCGGCGGCCTCATCGAAGCCCAGCATCAGGTTGGCGCACTGCACGGCCTGACCGGAGGCGCCCTTGACCAGATTGTCGATGGCCCCGAAGGCCACGGCCCGGCCGCCGACGCGGCGCACCGAGACCTGACAGTGATTGGACATCGCCACTGCGCGCACGCAGGGCTCGTCCACGTAGTGGATGAAGCGCTCACCGGCGTAGACGCGCTCGTAGACGGCGCGAAGCTCATCCGCATCCAGATCCTCTTTGAGCTCTAAGTAACAAGTAGAGAGTATCCCCCGCACCACCGGCATCAGGTGAGGCGTGAAGAGGGCCTTGCCCTCGCTCCCGGCGAGGCGGCCCATGACCATCTCGATCTCCGGCGTGTGACGGTGGGTGCCCACCCCGTAGGCGAGTATGGTCTCGCCGCAGCGCGGGTGGTGCAGGCGCGGGGAGGGGCTCATTCCCGCCCCGGAGGTGCCGCTCTTGGCGTCCACGATGGCGTCCGGGTCGGCGACTCCCTCCTTCAAAAGGGGAGCCATGGCCAGTATCGTGGCGGTGGGGTAGCATCCGGGGTTGGCCACCAGCTGGCTGCGGCGGATGTCATCCCGGTAGAGCTCCGGTATGCCGTAGACGGCGTTGGGGATGTTGCCCGGGTCGCTGTGGTCCATGCCGTACCAGCGCTCGTAGGTCTCCACGTCATCGAGGCGGTAGTCTCCACTGAGGTCCACCACCTTCACCCCGCTGTCCATCAGCGCGGGGACGTGCTGCATGGATGCCCCATGCGGAGTGGCGAGGAAGACCACGTCCAGGTCCTCTCCAGGAGAGAGGGCGCTGCTGAACTCCAGGTCCACGTAGCCCTTGAGGTGACCATGCGCATCGCTGACTGGCTTGCCCGCCTGCTGCCGAGAGGTCATCACAACTATCTCGATGCCGGGATGCCGACACAGTATGCGGGCGAGCTCACCACCCGTATAGCCAGTGCCACCGATTATTCCTGCCTTTTTGCTCATCTGAAACCCACGTCCGGATTAGAGGATTCTAGTGTATGCCGTTCTCTTAAAAACCTTATTGTCTGAAATCCGACAGTGGTTGTACATATTGTCTCCGCAGAATACTTTCCATCGCTTTTGAGACCATTGCGCCCTGCATGGGGAGCTTGGCCGCGTCCCCTCCGACAGAGCGTGAGAAGCCTCCATCTGGGTGGCAGGAAAGACGCCTTCCAGAAGATCGCAGGGGCGCAATCCTTTATAGTGTTGTGAAAATATCGGAAGCGGGATCAAGATGAAGGACACTAATTCCACTAGGGACAAGGTTGTTCTGGCCTACTCCGGCGGCTTGGACACCTCGGTGGCCATCCGCTGGCTACAGGAGCGCTACGACCTGGACGTGGTCGCCGCCGCCATCAACGTCGGCCAGCCGCCCAGCGACGATGACATCATCGCCCGGGCCAAGCAGATCGGGGCCGTCGCCGCCTATTACATCAACGCTGAA
>CAYXFQ010000078.1:0-5066 GCA_964464345.1 uncultured Methanomassiliicoccales archaeon
GGACGTTGGCGAAGAGGTCGAGCTCCTTGCGCATGGCGACGTTGGCGCTCTCGATGTTGGGCCAGGGGCCGCCCTTCTCGGGGGTGGTGGTCGGGCCCTTGAGTATGACGTGGCAGTCCTTGAGCTCCGCCAGCACGTCGTCCGGTATGGCCTTCATGACCTTGGCGCGGTTCTCGATGGTGAGGCCGTCGATGACCTTGATTATGATGCGGCCGGACTCGATGTCGTCGCTCAGCATCTCCTCCAGCACGCGCTTGGCGTGCTCGGAGATGAAGGGGCCTATGCCGTCTCCCCCGCAGACGCCGATCTTGATGCTGTCCAGGGAGTCGTAGTCGATCCAACCCTCGGAGGCCTTCATGGCCTCCACCCTCTCCAGCTGCCTCTCCAGCACCTTGCCGAAGTGCTCCTTGGCCTTCTCCACGTTGATTTTCATTTCGTTTCGACCTCTAGTCCCCATAGCCAACCATGTATTTCAAGGATGCCGGATTGCCATCTTCCCACCGGGATGGGAGGGAAGGCATCCCCTCCACGTGCTATTCGAGGAAAGACTATTAACAGTGTGAAATTAATTCATTCATGGGGTATTGCATGGACGTCCCATACGTGACTTGTGGCCAGACATCAGAGGAGGCCCACCGACGCATAGCCGACTTCATCCTGGAGCAGTACGACGGGAAGAAGGGAATGACCGTTTACGTCCGCGAGGAGATCGTGGGCAAGGACTGGGCCCGAGGCAGCACCCGCCTCTACGGCGAGAGGGCGGAGAGCGTCGACTGCCACTATGCGGAGCCGGACATCCTCATCGAGAGGATGGGCGAGATCAGCTGCATCATCGAGGTGGACTCCGCCAGCAGCGGCGTGGTGGAGCTCACCGGCAAGGCCATGGCCCCCCTCCTGGCCGAGAGCGCCCGCCCCGAGGGCAAGATCCTCCCCCTGGCCAGGGACCTGCAGGTCATACAGATTGTCTGCATGCTCCCCAGCGACGACAGCTACCGGGACTGGGAGTGCCGCTTCAGCTCCCTGGAGGACGACATCGTCCACGCCTACGGCTGCATATCCCCCGAGCGCGGCTATGCCGCCATACTCCCCCTGAGACGGGAGGACGAGACGGTGGAGAAGGTGCTCACGCCCCTGCTGGAGGGCAAGATAATCTGATTCCCGGACGGTAAAGCTATTAATACGGTGAACTGATGCTCAGTAAAACCGACTCCGAGTCGGTCATGAGGAATCAGCCTGAGCAGTGAACCATCCACAGGCGGGCGAAAGCCCGAGATAATCGAAGCCGCCCTCGCTCTATTCTTGGAGAGGGGCTACGCCGGCACCCGCATAGAGGACATCATCCAGCAGGTGGGCATAGCCAAGGGCACCTTCTACCATCACTATCAGTCCAAGGCCGATGTCTTGGAGGCTGTAATCGAGTCCCTCATCTCGCATTTCATCACCATCATGGAGGAGATATCCCTCCGCGACTGCAGCGCCGGCGAGAAGCTCACCTTGATGTGGAACTCGCTCGGCAACATCGTCGGAAGCTCGGAGGTCATAGCTGAACTCCTGGCGGACGACGAGAGCGCGGCATTCCTGCTGCGCCTGATACGCAAGGGACTGGAGTCTTCCGTCGGTGTGTATCAGCGCGTCGTGGAGCAGGGCATCCGGGAGGGGAGCATACGCACCCCCTACCCCGAGGCGGCGGCACAGACCTTCGCCGCCCTGGACGTCCTTATCTTCTCCGTCTGCTCCCCCAAGGAGCGGCACGCTCTGGGACACTTCGCAGAGAAGATCCTGGAGACCGACAAACCCTATCTCACCGGCGACGCCGGTTCAAAGCACAGAGAGGACAGAGCATGAGTCTAATGAAGAAGGCAGGAGGCGGCATGGCCAAAAGGCCGTGGATCAGCCTCATACTGGTTATCCTCATAACCATGGGTGCCCTAGTCTCCATCGTCGACAACGGTGTGGACTTCTCAATGAGGCAGGAGGACTTCACTCCTGACAACCCCATAATCGAGGCCAGCCAGATTGTAGATGAAGCATTCAGCAGCACCGCCAACAAGCTGTCGGTGGTCAGGGCTGACAACGTGTTCACCAAGCAGGCTTTCCTAGCCGCCTTGGAGTACGAGAAGGCATTGCTTGACAACGCCACCGTCTTGGATTTCCTAGCGACCTCCGACGGCTCGTCGATCATCAGCCCGATCAAGGGAATCGCCATGGGAATCGCCATGTCACCGCCGGCCAACATCCCCAATCCCACTTTGGATCAGATGATCGGCATCATCAGCACGATGAACGACACCCAGGTCGCCACTGCTGCCGGGTTCGCCCTGGACCCGGCTGTCGAGACCCCCGAGTCTCAGATGTTGAGAGGCCTGTTCAGCAGCGACCTGTCCTTTGACGGCGGCAAGGCCAGCGCTGTCGGCTCCCTCATACTCCTCACCTGTGACAAGGACATGTTCACCGATGGCATGGAGTCCACCTTGAAGCTTGAGAACGCCATCGCCAGCGTTGTCGACAACGTTGCTGCGGACCTCGTGGGCACCGGCGTCAAGGTTCAGGCCATGAACGAGGGAATATTCATGGACGAGATGGGCGACATCGCCCTTAATGACCTGTCCATGCTCTTCCCCCTCGCCCTGGTCTGCATAGTCGCCCTCATGATTCTCATGTACCGCGACTTCTGGGACATGGTCGTCAGCTTGCTCTGTCTGCTGACTGCCATCGTCTGGACCTTCGGCTTCGGCACCGCCATCGGAATCGGCATCACCACCGTCTCCATGGCCGTCCCCATCCTGGTCCTCGGACTGGGAATCGACTACGGAATCCACCTGGTCTTCCGCTACCGTGAGAAGAGGGTGGAGGGCGGCGACGCCGTTGAGGCCGCTGGCTACACGATGTCCACCGTCGGTGAGGCTCTCCTGCTGGCGACCTTCACCACCGTGGTGGCCTTCCTGTCCTACCTGACCTCCAGCATGCAGATGCTGGCCGACTTCGGTCTGCTCTCTGCCCTGGGCATACTGTCCTCCTTCGTGGTCATGCTCCTGACCATGCCGGCCACCCAGGCCCTGCGCGACAAGCGCGCCGAGGCCAAGGGCATTGACCTGCAGGACACCTACCGCTACCGGGACCGCCAGGAGAACTCCCGCGACATCGTGGGAAGCATCTCCGGCCTCGGTGGCCGCATGGCCGCCGCGCGCCCGATAGTGACTCTGGCGATAGCCGGCATCGTGCTGGTGGGCTTCGGAGTCGCCTCTCTCGACCTCGACTATGAGTTCGATCTCTTCGACTTCATACCGGAGGGCACCGAGGAGGCCGAGATCATCCAGTTCATCGCCACCGAGTTCGGCAGCACCGGTCAGGCCAGCGCGTCCGTCCTCGTCTACGGGGATGCGACCGATCCGGCGCTTATAGCGGCGATGGAAAAGTCGGTCGAGCGAATGGCGGGCTCGCCGCACGTCCTCATGGTCAACGGCGATGCCAGGGCTGAGCACCTGGGCACCGTGCTGCACGAGGCATTCCTGGATGCGAACACCAGCCCGACTTACAAGTTCATGTACCAGCAGGCGTTCGGCGCGAACGGCAAGATACTCTCCGCGGCGACTGAGCTGCAGGTCGTCAGCGCCCTGGGGATTCTGGTCATGGAGGAGACGGACGCCATGGAGAACCATGGGGTACCTCCCACCTACCTTCCGAAGATCGCCTCGGTGATGAACACCTACGAGGGCAAGAACGTCACTCGCATCATCGTGACTGTCAGTGACACCCTCGACTCCGACGTTGCGCTGGAGATCCGCGAGGGCCTGCTGACCGCTGTCAAGCCCCTCGAGGGCTTCGACCCAATCGTCACCAGCGACCTGATCGCCCAGGCGGTGGTCATGGACGAGATGAGCGACAGTCAGATGGAGTCTCTCTTCCTCACCCTGGTGATAACGGCGGTCGTGCTCTCGCTCGTGATGTACTTCCTCTACCAGGCGCCGGCGCTGGGAATACTGGCCATCATACCCACCCTGATCTCCGTGGTCGCGGTCTGGGGGACCATGGCACTCCTGAGCGTCCCGATGAACGTGATGACCATCACCATCGCGGCGCTTACAGTGGGAATGGGAGTCACCTACGGCATCCACATCAACCACCGCTATGAGTTCGAGCTCCGGCAGGGCCTCAGCCCCCGCGAGGCCGCCAAGCGCACCACCCGCCTCACCGGCAAGGGAGTCCTCGGCGCCGCCTTGACGACCTTCGTAGGCTTCGGGGTCATCGGCTTCTCCATCATGGTGCCGATACAGCAGTTCGGCCTCATCGCCGCTCTGTCCATATTGTTCAGCTACATCGGGGCGACCTTCGTCCTCCCGTCCATGCTGGTGATATGGGCCGAAAGGAGGCCTAGGCCTGTGCAGCGACAGATCCTCAGGTCCGGGCGCTACATGGTCACCAGGGTGGTCCGGGTGCCGCTCACCGGCAGGGCCTACGCCCCGGGAGTCCGCAACTCCGTCATCCTCTTCATCGACAAGGATGAGGAGGCTCTGGCCTCCGCCGACCTTGCTCCGGAAGAGGAGGATGTCCTATTGGACGAGGCCCCCGTGGAGGTCGTCGCCATTGAGGAGCCCGCTCCCGAGGACGAGCCTGAGGCCATCTCCGAACTTGTCGAATCCGTCTCCGACGAGGACTTCGAGCCTGAGGAGGACGAGATCCCCGAGAAGAAGAAAAAGAGGAGATGGGGCCGCAAGATGAGGGAGGCCGAGGATACTCCCGTTCTGACCGCAGAGGGTTCCGAGGATGACGACGTGGACTCCGAGGAAGCCCCTGCCGAGGAGATCGATGGGGATGCTCCCGAGGAGACCATCGTCGAGGACGAGATCCCCGAGAAGAAGAAAAAGAGGAGATGGGGACGCAAGAAGAAGGACGACGAGCCTGCGGCCGCGGACGAGTCGGAGGAATCCTCTGACGAAGAGGGGAACGACGCCTGAGAGGGCTAGCTCCTCCCGATCTTGCAAACCCTTTCCTCAAACCCCTTCCCCAATATTTTCCTACAGATAAAAGAGCGGATGCTGTGATATTTTCATAATTTGAAATATAGC
>CAYXFQ010000079.1:0-5052 GCA_964464345.1 uncultured Methanomassiliicoccales archaeon
GGGCGGCCCGAAGCGCTTGGTCACGGTCGCGAGCTGGATGCTGGGCATCAGGAGGCACCTCGCGAGTAGGTGACGCGGCGCAGGCCGATCATGAAGACGAAGCAGACGAGGATGAGGGCTATGGAGGACATCGCCGCCATGTAGAACTGCTCGGAGCGGATGAGGTCGACGATGAATATCGGCACCGTGCGGGCGCCGGGGTGGACGGCCAGGGTGGCCCCGGTCTCACCGAGGCTGCGGGTGAATGCCAATATGGCGCCGGCGAAGAGCGAGGACTTGATCGTCGGCAGAAGCACGCGTCGGAAGGCCTGGAAGGGCTTGGCGCCCAGGGTGCGGGCGGCCTCCTCATAGGACGGGTCCACCTCCTCCACCGCCCCGGCGACGTTGCGCACCACCAGCGGATAGGTGAAGGCTATGTGGGCCATGATCACCAGCACGGTGGTATTCTGAATCACCCCCTGCCCGCCCCAGAAGAGGGCCAGCGAGACGCCCAGGGCGGTGGTGGGTATGATGAGGGGGATGTTGACCAGCGAGTCCAGGATCCTGCCCAGGGGTGTGTCCTTGTTGCGGGCCAGGTAGATGGCGAAGGGCACTCCCATCACCAGGTCGGCGACGGTGACGATGGCGGCGACCGCGAAGGAGTAGAGCATGGCATCCCAGAAGCCGCTCCAGCAGAAGTCGGCGGGTGCGGGCATCAGCACATAGGAGAAGATGAAGAAGGAGGGGATGAGGACGAAGAGGAGCATGAATGTCAGGGTGGCGAAGTCCTTGAGCTTAGGCGCCAGGCCCCTGCTCAGCTTCCTCTCCCAGCGCGGCCACACCTTGGACCAGGGTATGCGCAGGCGATTCATGGCCCCCTTGGCCACTAAGAGCAACAGTATGGCCGAGATGATCAGCAGCATGCTCACCAGCACCAGCTCCGCCTGCACGCTGACCATGCCCTCCATCTCCCGCAAGTTGGCGATGAGGGTGGGGCCAGTGAAGAACAGGGACTCCTTGCCGATGGTGCTCAGGGCGATGTAGGTGCCGCCGGTCTCGCTCAGGCTGCGGGCGAAGCAGAGGATGAAGCCAGTGATCAGCCCCGCCTTGAACTGCGGCAGGGTGATGGTGCGCACCGCGGTGAATCGGCTGGCGCCCAAGGTCATGCCGGCGGTCTCCACGTTCTTGTCGATCTGCTCCAATATGGAGGAGAGTGAGCGGACCATGTAGGGATAGGTGAAGATGACGTGGAGGAGAATGATGAGGAGAAGGGGATCGGTCACCCAGCCGAGGGAGCCGGGCGGTACGGCGGCGGTCAGGGGCGTGCTCCAGAAGATGGCCACCGAGAAGCCCAGGGCGGCGGTAGGGAAGGCCAGGGGCATGTCTACGATGGTGTCGAGTATCCGTTTGCCCGGGAAGTCCTTACGCACCAGAAGCCAGGCCATCGGCAGCCCGACCACGATGTCGACGATGGTGACTATGAAGGCTATGCCGAAGGAGTTGAACAGCGCGCCCTTGATCACCGCCATCTTGGAGGGGTCGCTGAGCACCATTCCCTCGATGGTTCCCCAGTCGGATATCCCGAAGAGAAGAACGTAGACCGAGGGGAAGATGATGATGGCTATGAAGAACAGGACGATGAAGCTCAGCCAGGCTTTTCTAGCCTTGCCTTTGGAGGATATCTCATCTACGGTCTTGAGGAACGACATGGTATTCCTTCCAATCTCTGACAACCCATTGCGTATATATCATCTATGTATAGAGAGTATATAGACTATAGAGAACAGAGTATCTCATCATAGATTGCTGATTCATCTATGATATTTTCTCCGGGGCCGACTATGCAATTGCGGAGGATGCAGCCCTCCCCCACCTGCGCCCCGTCCATCACCACGCTGTGCTCCACGCTCGCCCCGGGAGATACCAGGGCGTTTCCCACATAGACGTTCTCACCTAGGCTGGCGCCCTTGACGCGGGCGCCAGGATGGCAGAGCTGGCTCCTCCCGTGCTGATGGGAGAGCAGCAGCCTCTGCGCCTCCAGGAAGCTCTCCAGGGTGCCGCAGTCGGCCCAGTAGCCCTGGAAGGGCATCCCGCTCATCCCCTCGGCGAGGATATGAGGGAAGACCTCCCTCTCCAGGCTGACCTTGCCCTCGGGGATGTAATCCATGATGCCCGGCTCGAAGACGTAGATGCCGGCGTTGATGAGCTTAGAGAGCTCCTCGCCGGGAGCGGGCTTCTCTTGGAAGCAGTCTATCCTCCCGTCCGGGCGGAGGTCCGCCACGCCGAAGGGCTGCGGGTCCTCGACCTCCCAGAGGGCGAGGGTGGCCATGGCCCCCTGCTGGCGGTGGAAGTCGATGAGAAGCTCCTGGTCCAGGGAGCAGACGATGTCCCCGTTGAACATCATGAAGGTCTCGTCCAGGTGCTCCTTGAGGTTCCTCAGGGCGCCGCCGGTGCCCAGGGGCTCCGACTCGTCCACGAGTATAACCTCCCGGCCGACGTCATTCTCCTGGAAGTAGTCCTCCAGGTCCTGGCGGCGATAGTTGACGGCCAGGATGACCTGGTCGACGCCGGCGGGCATGCTGTCGATGATGTGCATCACCAGCGGCTTGCCGAGAAGAGGCACCAGAGGCTTGGCCATGCAGTTGGTGAGCGGCTGGAGCCGGGTCCCAAAGCCGCCGGCCAAGATTACGGCCTTCATGGTAAACCGAGAATCAGACCGGGGAGATGCTCACCACGTTGTTGCCGCGGAGAATCACCGTTCCCAGGCGCCTCTCCTGCTCGTCCTTTTGCTCGGAGGTGTCCTCCAGAACCATGTTCATGTAGTCATCAAAGCCAGTGAGCTTGCCCTCGAGGGTGCGATTGTCCTTGAGGAGCAGTATGATGCGCTTGTTGATGGACTTCTCCAGCAGAGCGATGGGCATAACCATGATATCAGACCAGCTATCAGAAACAGGGATTTATAATTTGTTCATGGCTCGGGGCCGAGATCCATGTTTTTCTCCAGCCACTCCTTCAGGGACTGGCGACTCCTGGCCTCGATTCCGAAGTACTCGCTGAAGCGGCGGTTGGTGCTGAGCTCGAGGGTCTGCCCGGACTTGCGGACAGTGAGGAGGTTGAGCTCGCGCAGCAGGCGCACGTCGTCGTAGGTGCGGGAGCCCAGGGTGCGAGCGAGCTCGCTCTGGGTGACCGGCTGGTGGTAGGCGATCATGGCCATGGTGCGCAGGGCGCCGGGAGGGATCTGCGGAGGGGACACCTTCCAGCTGATCTCGCGATGCTCCTCCCGCAGCTGCAGGCAGTAGCCGGCTTGGCTATGGAGCACCTGCAGGGCGGAGCCGCCCTCCTTGTAGAAGGCGTCCAGCTCCTTCAGGGCGCGGCGGACCTGGGAGGGGCTGAGGCCGGAGAGCTCGGAGAGCTGCTTGACGCTGACCGACTCGGGAGAGGAGAAGAGCAGAGCCTCCACCAGGGATCGCTCGCTCAACTCAGATCACCGTCATCCTGTTCCGGATCTCGGCCTGAGGCGCGTCCTCGACCTTTCCGGAGGCCCAGCCCATCTTGATCTCCAGGTAGATCTCCCCGCGGGGGAGGTCGTCCTGCCAGAGGGCGAGCCTGCCGTCCCGGACCAGGAAGAGCACGGCCAGGAATATGGAGAGGTTCTCGTTGCGGGTCTCCAGGAAGAGGTCGCTGAGGGCTATCGGCCCGGCACCGATCATCTGCACCCGCTCCCAGGTGCTCTCCACGTCCCGCTCCAGGTCCTCGTCGTGAGCGTTGTTGTTGAACGGCCGGTCGGGCTTGGCCCGCATCTGGCGGCGCCGCTGCTCCCGGGCCTTGACGACCTCCGCCTCGCGGCGGGCGTCCTCGAAGGCGTCCAGGAGCTCCATGAGCGAGACCGGTCGGGTGGGGGCCCGCTGCGGGGTGGCCTTGAGGAGGTCGGAGGGCGGCCGCAGCAGCGGCTCCTCCTCCACGTCCATGAAGCCGTCCAGCTCCCAGTCGAAGAAGAACAGGTCCTCCTCCCGGTCGTTCTCGAGGAGGGTCTCCTCGGACTGCAGGCGAAGGACGCTCCAGGCCATGTGAACCAGCCTGCCGGCCACGATGAGGTCCACTCCCTCCGCCTCGATCTTCTCGGCGTAGAGGCGGGTGAACTCCATCAGGTCGATGTCCCAGGGGTCGAATCCCTGGTTGAGCACCAGGTGGAAGACCGCCCGTATGGACTCGTCCACCGGGTCGGGGAGGGTCTCCCCCTCCTCGGCCTCGGAGAGAATCTCCAGGTAGCGCTCCACCCTCTGGTCTTCCTGCCCGTCGTCTATGAGGGCCTTGTGAAAGAGAAGGTGGTTCAGAACCCCTTCCACATCCGCTTGCATCTTCATGTCTTGACCTCCTCTTGCTTCTCCGCCTCCAGCTCTCCCAGGCTGGCGACGTTGGGTTGGATAATGACTTTGCTCACGCCGTTGGGCTGCCGGGTGACCCCGATGAGGTGCTCCGAGCGGCCCAGCGTGACCTTGCGCAGAGAGATCTGCACGAACTGCGCCCGGGCGGAGCTCTTCTGAACCCTCCGGGCCACCATCTCGGCGTTGACCGAGTCCAGGAACATGTCCACCTCGTCCAGCAGGTAGAAGGGCGAGGGCTGGTACTCCTGTATGGCGAATATGAATGCCAGGGCGGTGAGGCTCTTCTCCCCGCCGCTCAGCGCCTCCAGGCGCAGCATCTTGCCGTTCTTGGGCTTGGCGTTGATCATCATGCCGCCCTCGAAGATGGCCTTCTCGTTCTCGAGGTGGAGATGGGCCTCCCCTCCTCCCGAGAGCTCGGCGTAGATGCGCTGGAAGTTGGCGTCCACGGCCACGAAGACCTGGCGGAAGATGACCTCCTTCTCCTGCTCCAGGGAGCTCATGAGCTCCAGGAGCTCCTGCTTCTGGTCCTCCAGGCGGGACATCTCCCCCATGAAGCGGCGGTGCCGCTCCTCCTTGATCTCGTAGTCCTCCACCGCCCGCAGGTTGACCGCCCCCATCTTGGCCATCCGGCCCTCGACCGAGCGCATGGTGCGGCGCAGCTCCTCCAGGGAGGGCAGCGGGCGCTCCA
>CAYXFQ010000080.1:0-4940 GCA_964464345.1 uncultured Methanomassiliicoccales archaeon
GCTCGCTCTCCAGCTGAGCCAGGCGCTGGATCATGTCCATGACGAAGCGACCGATGGCGTTGGAGGTGTTCAGCGATTCCGTGGTGGATGTGAAGCCCTTGCCGTTGGCCTCCAGCATCTCCATCATTATCATGAAGTTCTTGCTGTTGCGGTGGATGCGGTCCATCTTGACCACCATCACAGCATCCCAGCTGTCCATCTCCCCCATCATGCGCTGATAGGCGGGACGGCGAGTGTTGCGGCCGGTGTAGCCAGCATCGACGTATTCTCCCACCGGCTCCATGTCATGCGCTTCGCAGTAGGCCTGAAGCATCTCCAGCTGCGCCTCGAGTGAGAAGCCTTCCCGCGCCTGGTCCTCGGTGGAGACGCGAGCGTAAAGGGCAACCCTCATGCTTTCCAGATGGCCAGCCCTCAAGATAACCGTATCCGTGGAAAAGAAAGAGGTTGGAAGAAGTTTGACCCTGCATCAGCGGCGCGTTATCACGGCGGTGATCAACAGCAATCCCGCGAGCGCCAATATGCCGTAGTAGGGGGAGTCCAGGAAGAATCCGGTGATATCGAAGATGTCACTGGAATCACCACTCCCACTGCCCAGGCCTATTCCGGAGACCGACGTAGAGATGAAGGATATCATCTCATTCGCATCCTCGACGGAGGTGGTCTCGACGGTCATGGGGTCGCTGAGCTGAGGGTAGTCCTCCACCATGACGCTCAACTGGTCTGCCAGTTCCTCCAAGGAGTCATTGAGCAGGCTCAGGTCGAACAGGTCGGGGTCGTAGATGAGAGGGAACTCGAGACCGCTCTCTTCAGGATCAACAACCTCCTCGCTCACCCAGATCAGATGGCCCGGCAGGGTGATCGGCAGAGGGAGGAATCCCTCAGGGAGATCGCTCAATGCCTCGAAGTTGAGGGTCGGGAGCGGTATCCCCGTCTCGTTGAAGCTGCTGTCGCTTCCCTCCAGCATCGGCAGAGCCTCTGCGAGACCCGCGTTGATTTGATTCTTCAACTCGGGAACCTGGCTGTGATTGCCGCTGGCGCTGGCATCGACCTCGCCCCTGGCGGAGCTACTGAGATCCATCGTGCCGGCAGTCTGCCAGGTGTCACCGGCGCTGTGGGGCAGGTTGAAGATGTTCAGAGCCGGTTCGAAGGTCGCCTCAGCGTCCAGGAAAATATTGGCCCGTCCATCGATGCTAATGGTGCGATAGGCGAACTCCCCTTCCATAAAGTCCGGGAAGTTCCGGGCATTGAGGTGGATCTCAACTCCCGGCCTGATCTCCAAGGCCATGCTCTTCAGGGCCAGGCTCTCCTTCTCCATGACGACCTTCAGGTCGACGATCAGGCCAGCGGTCATGTTCATGGAGATGATGACACTGGGAGCGTCGGGGTTCGGGTCGTCGTCAATGTCTATCTCGAATGCGGCAGACAGCTTGACCTTGGTTCCGAACTTGTACGCTATGGTGTAGTAGTCGTCATCAACCTCTAGAACCTCTTGGGAGACAGCTAGGTCGAACTCCAAGCCGTATTGAACCACGTTGAGATCGAATGGGCCTATGGGGCTACCGCCGTTACCATCGCCGTTACCATCGTCATCGTCATCATCTTCCTCGTCGAAGAAGCTGGCAACTATGCCCTCCAGCATGTCGGTGATGGAATCCCCATTCTCATCAATAGGCCCCAGTATCTTGAGGGTGGCTACCAGGCCTTGCCCGTCGCCCTCCGCTAGAACAGGGGCCACTCTCTCGTCCGGATCGGCCGCCACTGCGGGGGAAACCGCAGCGAGGACCGAGAAGACGAATAAGAGCGCCATAAGCGAGACCAGAGCTCTGGTCCGGCTTCCTCCGTTGTCTGTCATAATATAAATTCCTGGTATTGTTGTTATATCTACTTTCTCATTTTCTGGGCTTAATCACTGTCTAAATGTCGTGATTTAACTATTGATAACCAGATTTGGGCTTAAAAAGTAATCCCCAGTAACCCTGGACTGGTAAATCAGCTCTTGAAGCCTGTGCGCAACTACGGAATCTGAGACCGTCTGCCGTGACAATCACTCCTCATTGGAGGAGGCTGCAGCCATCTCTGCATGAGGTGCGACGTGGCTTCCCCGCCCGAGCATCCCGCCCCAGCGGCGATAACCTTGGTGCAGAGGATTGTTCACTATCCTCCAGACGGCCTGTCGGCTCCAAGTCAAGCCTCGCTTGGACGGGATCTCATCATGATTGAGAGCGTCGGCGATGGCCTGATATGACGTTCCCTTGGCCCGCATGCGGAACATCCTCTCCAGCACCGCGGCCTCCTCGGGAATAAGGTGCAGCTCCCCGTCCCGGCACTCGTATCCGTAGGGATGGGCGGAGCCCAGGTGCAGGTCGCCATCACTGGCCTTCTTCCTCATGCCCACATAGACCCGCTCGCCGATCTGCTCGCTCTCCAGCTGAGCGATGCGCTGCATGATGTCCATCACGAAGCGCCCCATGGCGGTGGTGGTGTCGAAGCTCTCCTGAATGGAGTTGAACTCCTTGCCATGGCGGCGGAGCTCATCCATCATGAGCGTGAAGTTGACTGAATTTCTATGAATTCGATCCATCTTCAGAACCAGGATCAGATCCCAGTCGTCCCTGTCGGCCATCATCTCCTGATAGGCGGGACGGCGGGTGTCGCGACCGGACTGCCCCTCTTCCACGTAGACCTTGAAGATCTTCCAGCCGCGAGCCCGGCAGTACGCCTCAAGGCGCTTGACCTGGGCATCGAGGGAGAATCCCTCCCGGGCTTGGTCCTCGGTGGAGACGCGGGCGTAGATGGCCGCCCGCAGCGGCTCTGTCGACATTGGATTCACATCGCCGGCCGGGATATTTTAAGATATCTGACATTTGTCAGACAATCGGCGGACGGGAGCCCGAGCTATCGTTTGAAGAAGGGAAAAAATAAAGGGGTTGTGGAAGGGGTTTTGCAGACTTACATCATGCCGCCGATGCCGGCCATGCCAGGTCCGCCCATGGAGGGGTCGGACATGGGGTCCATGGGGGGCGCGCGGCGGGAGGCGATGACGTCGTCGATGCGCAGGATCATGCTCGCCACCTCAGCGGCGGAGTTGATGGCCTGCACCTTGACGCGCAGAGGCTCGATGACGTTCTCGGTCAGCATGTTGGTGGCCTCACCGGTGGCGAGGTTGACGCCGAAGTACTTGCCGTCCTTCTCGGTCTCGTGAGCGCTCTTCAGGCCGATGATGACATCGATGGCGTCCAGTCCGGCATTCTGAG
This sequence comes from uncultured Methanomassiliicoccales archaeon, assembly GCA_964464345.1. Classification (GTDB taxonomy): domain Archaea; phylum Thermoplasmatota; class Thermoplasmata; order Methanomassiliicoccales; family Methanomethylophilaceae; genus CAYXFQ01. Next base: position 3,255 of record CAYXFQ010000080.1, read on the forward strand.
CCAGGGTCCAGGGGATGATCTCCATGGCGCGGCCGAAGGCCTCGATGGCCAGCTGCTCCCTTCCGCCAACGGAGGAGGCGTAGTCGGAGAGCCTCAGGCCCAGCTCGATCTCGGGGGCACCGCCGCCGGCCACGACCTTCCCGTCCTCGAAAGCGACGGCGATCACGTGGATGGCGTCAGTCATGGCCCTCTCGACCTCTTCCAGGACGTGCTCGACGCCGCCCCTGATGACGATGGAGACTGCCTTGGGGTTCTTGCAGCCGGTGACGAAGGTCATGTCCTCGTCGCCGACGGCCTTCTCCTCGACGATAGCGGCGTAGCCGAGGTCGTCAGCGGAGATCTCCTTGACGTTGCCAACGACCTTGCCGCCGGTGGCGCGGGCCAGAGCCTCGATGTCGCTCTGCTTGACGCGGCGGACAGCGAAGATGCCGGCCTTGGCCAGGTAGTGCTGGACCAGGTCGTCGATTCCCTTCTGGCAGAAGACAGCCTTGGCGCCGGTGGCGGCGATGGTGTCGACCATCTCCTTGAGGGTGGTCTCCTCCTCGGCCAGGAAGGCGCTCATGGCGGATGGGTCGCTGATGCGGATGTTGGCGTCCACCTCAGTCTTCTTAATCTCCATCGGAGTGGAGATCAGGGCGATCTTGACGTCCTTGACCTGCTTGGGCATGCGGGGGTGCACGCGCTGCTTGTCAATGACCAGGCCCTGGACCATGGAGGTGTCGTTGATGGTGCCACCGGTCTTCTTCTCGATCTTGATGTTGTCAGGGTCGACTTCCTTGTCGTCGGCCACGGACTTGACGGCCTCGACGCAGATCTCGGCCAGGTATTCCTTCTTGCCGCCGACGGACTTGCCGGTCATGGCGGTCATGGCCACCTGCTTCAGGATCTCATCGTCCTTGGCGTCGATGGCGATCTCGCTGAGGACCTCGACGGCGCGGGCTGCGGCCAGCTTGTAACCGTTGACGATGACGGTAGCGTGAATGTCAGAATCAATGAGGGTCTCGGAGGACTTCAGGAGCTCGCCGGCGATGACCACAGCGGAGGTGGTTCCGTCACCGCACTCGGTGTCCTGGGTCTTGGCAACCTCGACGACCATCTTGGCGGCGGGGTGCTGGACGTCGATCTCCCTCAGGATGGTGACACCGTCGTTGGTGACTACCACATCACCGATGGAGTCCACGAGCATCTTGTCCATGCCCTTGGGCCCCAGGGTGGAGCGGACGGCGTCGGAGACCGCGCGGGCGGCGGCTATGTTGTTGAACTGAGCCTCTTTGTCCTTGCTTCTCTCAGTTCCTTCTTTGAGTACTATAATCGGCTGTTGACTGCTTCCCATACCGTACATGGTGGAATCATCTCCTTTTGCTGTCTTTGGTAATTTTGTTCTTCTATATTAACGTTCCTTTTTTTTCCTTGTCGGAATAGGCGAAAAAGAGGGCCTAGAACGCGTCCATGGCCTCCATGCCCATCTCATCGGCCAGACTGCGGAGTCTCTGCAGGGCCTGAGAGGAGCCTCGCACCCCCAGGGAAGCGAGGCGCTGTGAGAGCAGCGGGCGAGGGTGCAGGGTGTCAAGCATGATGCGCCGCACCCCGGCGGCGTCGATGGACTGCAGGAGCTCCTCCTCCCTCCCCTCCAGCACTGAGAGCAGAGGCCCCAGCAGGGCGTAGCACTCCACGCCGGCCCCCTTC
>CAYXFQ010000081.1:0-4912 GCA_964464345.1 uncultured Methanomassiliicoccales archaeon
TCCCCAGGTGAGGAGCACGACCTGCTTGCCCACGTCGTTGACGTAGTACTCGGTCTCGACGTCGTAGCCGCACATGCGCAGGCAGCGGGCCAGGGTGTCGCCGATGATGGGGTTGCGGGCTCTGCCCACGTGAATGGGGCCGGTGGGGTTGACCGAGGTGTGCTCCACGTTGACCTTCACGCCCTGCGGCTCCCGGCGGCCGTAGTCCGCTCCCCGCCGGACGATCTCCCGCAGGGTGGCGTCGAAGAGTGCCCTCTGGTCGATGCGGAAGTTGAGGTATCCGTTCTGGGCCCAGACGCTCTCCACCGGCCCGCCGGCCTCTACCAGCGTCGCCATCTCGGTGGCGATGTCGGCCGGGGCGCGGCGAAGCTGCTTCGCCAGCCCGAAGCAGGGGATGGCCAGGTCGGCCATCTCCGGGTCGGGCGTCTCCATGTCGTAGATGGGGGAAGCCTGAAGCTTCCGGAGCGCAGCGTCAACGCGCTGCTTTACCTCGCTTTTGAAACTCTCCTTGATGTCCATGTTGCCGTCACCTCGCGCGGAAGCGGAGCAGGGCGGCGATGCCGCCAAAGGCCTGCATCAGCATCTCTCCCTCCTCCGAGTCCACGGATATGAGCTCCACGTTGGAGGCCATGTTGGCCGCCAGTTCGAAAAGGTCGTCGACGATGTCCTCCTCCGCCTCCCTCTCGGTTGGCTCCCCGCAGTCAGGGCAGGGAGGGTTCTCCTCCCGGGAAGAGGGTTGCGTGACTTCGTTGAAGTGGTCATTGGGGCAGCGGAGGCCCAGTCGCTTGAGCTCCAGCCCCTCTGAGAGGAGCAGGGTGTCCACCGCTCCCATCGTGATCATCTCCCGCACCTCGTCCTCGCCGTAGGCGGCCAGGCCGCCGTCGATCTTGCGGATCTCCTCCAGGAGCCTCTTGATCAGCTCCTTCTCGCGGGTGATGTCCATGTCGACCAAGGCGCTCTGGGCGACCTCGACCAGCTCCTTCAGGCCGTACTCGTCGGTGTAGCTGGTGTCGAAGGTGTCCACCACCTTCTTCTGAAGCTCGTGATGGAGGTAGCCCTCGCGGATGAAGTACTCCTTGGTGTAGCCGGGGCCACCGACCAGGATGCCCTGGAGGTCGGTCCTCTCAAGGAAGGCCTCGGTGGAGAGGTTGGCGATCTTCTTGTAGAATTCATGCGCCGCAAGCTCGATGATGCGCTCGAAGCGCTGGGCGGACTGACCGCCCTGCCGGTGCTTGCGGGGCACCAGGGAGTCGAAGTTCTTCAGGGGGATGATCCGCTTCCCGGTCAGGAGGCCGATGCTGGCCTCCGCCCTGTCGAGGACGATGAGGCCGTAGCTCTTCTTGTCCTCGGCCATGTCCAGCAGCGGCTCGGTGAAGAATGTGGAGTCGCAGCGGTACTGGAAGGCGGTGATGGGCTCTGGCGGCTCCAGCACGTGCTGGACCATGCGAGTCTGATCACCGGCAGCGGCGACCTCGCCGCAGAAGAGCACCAGCCCGTTCTCGGGGACGTTCTTGTAGGTCCGTAGCCGAGACTGTATGGACTCTATGGCGCTCATCACGTTCTTCCGGGTCCCCTTGGACTTGATGTTGGAAGACTGGGAATACTCGTCGCGGAGATAGGCTTGCACTTCGTGTATGTGCCTGCCGGGAGGGACATAGAGGGATATCAGCTCGGTACCCCGTCCCCGGAGATCGATGATCTCCTGCATGGCCTTCTTGAAGTTGTATCTCGCCCTGTCCGCATTGAAGTCATCACTCATGAATAAATCAACCTGGCTCCCTTTGGTTCGTTTTGAGAGAAACAGACTTTAATAATAAACCTATTGGTGACCGCGATGGACAAGGTCATAGTCTCCATAGGCGGCTCCATTCTGATACCGGATGAGGATGACTCATCCTATATCCGGAGCCTCGCCGCCATGCTGAGGGAGATGGCCCGGGACCTGCAGATGGTGGTCATCTGCGGCGGTGGGCGCGTCTCACGCTACTATTCCCGCACCGGTCGGGAGCTGGGCGGGAACACCCGCCAGCTGGACGAGCTGGGGATCGCCATCACCCGCGTCAACGCCGGGCTCCTCCGCATCGCCCTCGGCGACCTGGCGGTGGACGAGATACCGCATGATGCCGAGTCCGCCGCCGCTCTCAGTAGGCCTGGGAAGGTGGTGGTCATGGGCGGCACCGTGCCGGGGCACACCACCGACGCTGTGGCGGCCATGGTCGGTCGGGCGCTGGGCGCCTCCCGCATCATCAACGCCACCTCGGTCGACGCCGTCTACAGCGAGGACCCCCGCGCCAACCCGGACGCGGAGCGCTACAGCGAGATGAGCATCGAGGAGCTGGCGGAGATCGTCGCTGCCGACCACGGGGCGGGTATGACTTCAGTTTTCGACCCCCTGGGCGTCAAGATCGCCGGGGAGAGCGGCATCGACGTCCTGGTGGTGGACGGCAGACGCCTGGAAGAGCTCGGCAAGGCCGCGCAGGGGCTGCCCTTCGTGGGCACCCACGTCCACTCATAGGGATTCCAGGTCTCGGGAGGATAGGACCTCCATGCCATCGGACTCCAGCAGCTCCTGCAGGCTGCGCGCCTCGGAGCGCTTCATGGACTTCCGGTGCATGTAGATCAGCTCGCTGCCGGAGGCATCGGCAGCCAGTCTGACCTTCTTCAGCTTCTCCTCGTCATCGATGCCCTTCAGGGCGTAGTTGGGGACCATGTGCCCGAAGGAGGCTCTCTTCTGCAGCGCCATCTCGGTGAACTGTGGGGCGTAGTGCCCCCCTCCCACTCCGATCAGAACCGGGTCGCCGTCCTCCGCCTTGCGAGCCGATAGGAGGGAATCCACCAGGCGGGCGGCCGCATCCCTGTCGCCCCAGCGGCTGGCGTCGCTGCCGACCTCCAGGAACATGGTGGGCGTCTCCAGCCAGGGGCCGTGATGCGTCACCTCATAGGACACTTGGAAGTCCAGGTCCCCGCAGCGGCTGCTCATCTCCCGCAGCGTCTCGGTCATGAGATGCGCTGCCGGCGGCACCAGCGCTCCGGGCCTCCCGCCGAAGTCGGCGTCGCCGTAGTTGCCGATGGGGTGCACGGTGAGGGTGGGTATGCCGCTGGCCGCCGAGTGGCGGGACAGGAAGACCACCGCCTCCGGCCTTCGGCCGCAGGCCTCCTCCGCCAGGCGGTCCACGTCATCGCTGCGGATATGGATCTCCGGGATGCTCATCAGCACCATGTCCCCGCAGGAGAGCAGCTCCCCGTGGCTTCCGTCCGCGGCGGCGGGGGCCGCCCTGTCCCACTTCCCCTTCTGAAGGAGATGGTCTCTCATGTTTTGCGAGGATAGGTCCTCCTCGCTGCAGATTATCAGGAGCACGCTTGGACAATGCGCCCTGGCTCATAATTATTTAGCTTGCATGATGTAACATAGCTGTAAACTCACCTCTATTATGTGCCAAAGGAGAAGTGGGGATGGAGACCGTACCATGAGCAGGCTCACTGTCGCAGAGAGGATTTTGTTGCACCTCAGTAGATTCACCCAGTACGAGAACGAGTATGATGTGCCCGTGGACATCAGCCAAGACGGCATCTCTCAGGCACTGAGGATCTCCCGCGCCCATGCCGCCGTGGAGCTCAAGAAGCTCCGGGAGAGCGGCGAGGTGATGGAGCGCCTCGCCCACATCCATGGGGGCAAGGCCCGACGGAAGTCCTACTTCCTCACTCATCTGGGCCTGGAGCGCTCCCGCAAGCTGGGGAGTTCGCCAAGAAGGAGGGCATCGACATCATGCCGCTCCTGGACCTGCGCCGCGCTGACCCGGAGCAGCTCTGGGAGACCTTCAGTCCCGAGCAGCAGGAGGTCTTCGGGCAGGCCTGCGTCTTCCGGGTGCCCTTCCCTCGCGACATCCTGCCGGAGATACCGCAGTCCATCCTGCCCCTGGACGATGATGACAAGGTTCTGCTTCCCGAGAACATCCGCTATGCGATTCTGGAGTTCTTGGATGACGATCAGAGAAGGGAGTGGGAGAGCTTCGCCGCCGACCACTGGCTGATGCAGGGAGACTATCAAGAAAGACTGCACCACCTCCTGCAGGCGGGGCGGAGGCGGGAGGCCTGCATGCTGGTCCGCGACCGCCGCGACCTGCTCCTGGCCAACGCCGATGACGATTTGAACGAGATACTGTCCCTGCTGATCTCCGTGCCGGAGCAGTTCCTCCTCCCGGTGCACGAGCTGCAGGCCCGAGTATCGCTGGAGGTCGGCGACCGGGAGCGCACCGAGGCCGTGCTCGCGGCCATGGAGGGCAAGGAGGACGAGAGCTTCCTGCTCTCCCTGATCAGAGGGGAGATGCACCTCATGGACGGGGAGTATGAGCTCGCCCTGAGGTCCCTCCGCGAGGCGGAGGAGAAGCGCGGGGAGAGCGACGTGAGGCTGGGATGCCTGATCTCCCAGGCCCTCGGCGGCCTGCAGCGCCATGACGAGGGGATCGAGCTCCTCAAGGGAATGATTGAAAGGGTGAAGGCCACCGGCGTCAGCGCCGGCATGGACCTCATCTACTACAACATGGGGCTGCTGCTCCACCGCCAGGGGAAGAGCCAGGACGCCCTGCCGTTCCTGTCCAAGGGGATCGGCATGGCCGGTCAGGGCCCCAGGCGGGACTGGCACCGACTGCTCTCCGAGGTCTACAGCTCCATGGGATTGGAGAAGATGGCGCAGGAGCACGCCCGCCTGTCGCGGGACTGAGTCTTAGAAGGTGGGGTTGCGCCGCAGCAGGTCCAGGTCGCTCACGTAGAGCTCGCGGATGTCGCGGATGTCCCATTTGAGCATGGCCAATCTCTCGAAGCCGAAGCCCCAGGCCAGGACCGGGGGCTTGGCGGCGGGGGGGGCCACCACCTCGGGGCGGGATATCCCCGCCCCTCCCAGCTCCATCCACTT
>CAYXFQ010000082.1:0-4899 GCA_964464345.1 uncultured Methanomassiliicoccales archaeon
CAGGGAGACTCCGTCGAGATGTTCCTCCTCGCCCGCGGCGTGGAGTGCGAGGATCTCGACAACGAGCAGTTCAACATCACCAAGGAGATCCAGGCCTTCCTGGACGCCGGCGGCAAGACCTTCAGCTGCACCTCCTGCATGCGCCTCCGCGCCAAGGGGGAGAGCGCCGCCTGCCCCCTGTCCACCATGGAGGACCTCTACCGCATTGCCTACCAGACCGACAAGTGCATCACGCTCTGATCGCACGTTTCGTCGCCTTGCCGACGATGCCCGCCGTGTCGGGCCGCCCCTCCGGGATATTCCTCCCGGAGCGGGCAGAGCTTTCTTTTTTGCATCAATCGAGCCTGAGAAACGTCTCTCCAGTGTGGACAGCGGCCAGCAAAACGACAAGTATATATTGAGCGAGAATATCACCGAGAATAGGCGGACGTAGTGTAGCTGGTTATCACTTGAGCTTGCCAAGCTTAGAACTCGGGTTCAAATCCCGGCGTCCGCACCACTCCCTCACTTTTCATCGCAATCCAATGCTCTCAGCACCTTGGATGCGTTCTTCTTTCCCAGCCTGGCTCCGCTGCGCTCCATGAGCAGTGAGCATCCCTCCAGGCGCGGGTGAAGGGACGGGGCGGCCACCACCATGCACTTCTCCAGCGGCAGGACCTCCCGATCTAGGAGGAATTCCAGCAGGTCGCGAGGCAGGCAGACCAGCACGCCCTCCGCCTCGTCGCATCTTGATCTCACCGCCGCTGCAATCCCGTGGCGACTCTCCACTGCGGCGATCTCGCCTCCCTCGCAATATCCTTGGTAGGGAGAGATCATCTCCTCCCCGTCCACGAGGCCGTAGGCATGCGTCACTATCGCCGCACGGGCCTCCCGACAGCTCGACAGCCGCCGGAGGAAGTGCCTCAGCTCGCTGTAGCGGCCGCCGAATATCTCCCCCGCCGGGCGCATCTCCCCTCTCTCATCCTCAGAGAGGTCATGAAGCCGTCGGGCGGAGGGCGGGCCGCCGATGCGAAAGAGCTCGGACTCATTTGCTAGTAGGAGGAAAAATCCGTCGATAGTCACAATATATCAGTAGTAGAAGCTTAGCTGGATATATTAGCAAATTACGACAGAATTAAATAAAGACATTCTGAATATTAGGAACGGTGATTATGTCGAGAAACCCAAAATAGACTTGAACCTTCCAAGTAAGGACGATCTGATGACCACCTACCTGCCACAACTGGTGGCCGCTGTGGTGGTAGCCATCCTGATCTGGATCATCTGTGATGAGTGGGCTGCGGCGATATCCATCGTCGAGACCCTGATTCTGGTGATGACGCTGTCCCTCGTGGGAATGCTCGTGGCTTATGTGATCGTGGCGGTCATGTCTCCGGATTCTCTCATGGAGCGCATGGCTGAGAGCGGCCTGCTCCGCGCCTTGACCGACTCCCTCGGATACGCGATGACCATCGGCCTGCTGGCTGTCATCCTGAACACCATAGCCTTCGGCCAGATCGCGACCGCTGAGTTCGACTATTTCACCGGCGGCATGGAAATCCTGGAGTCGATCATCTACCTCATCGTCCTGCTGGTGTCCTCTCTGGCGCTGATGTTCTTCCTGAACGTCATCACCAAGCTGCAGGGCATAGTCAAGGTCCGCACTGGCGACGTTGACTTCAACTACGGCGGAGGATTCGTCCAGGGCTCCGACGACGAGGTCGTTCAGGACTACGGCTTCGACGACGATGCCGCGGTCGAGGAGACTCCCGCTGAGGACGAGTCGGTTCCTGAAGTCCAGGACTACGGCCTCTGATTCAGAGGCTCCAAACCCCTTTCATCCCTTTTTCTTCAAGATTGCTCCGAAGCGGTAGGCGATGTTGCAGCCGCCCTCGTGGGACACCATGCATGGGCCCAGGGGCTTCCTGGGAGTGCAGGCCCCTCCGAACATGGGGCAGTCCTCGGAGCGGATGATCCCTCGCAGGACCTCGCCGCAGCGGCAGCCCTTGATCTCCTCGTCCAGAGGCTCCATGGCATCCAGGATGTCGGCGTGGACCTTGCTTGCGTCGTGGGCGGCGAACTCCTCGCGGATGGCGAGGGCGCTGCCGGGTATGACCGGGAATCCCCTCCAGGCCCTGTCGACGGGCTCGAGGACCTGGTCAATAAGCTTCAGGGCCTTGGGGTTGCCCTCCGGACGCACCAGGCGGGTGTACTCGTTCTCCACCTCCGCCCGGCCCTCGTGGCGCTGGCGGACCAGCATGAGGCAGGCCATGAGCAGGTCCAGCGGCTCGAAGCCGGCGACGACCTGGGGTAGATTGTACTTGACTGAGAATGGCTCGTAGATGCCGGTGCCGGTGATGACGCTCACGTGACCGGGCTGTATGAAGCCGTCCACCTCCACCTCCCCCATCTGGAAGATGGCCTCCAGGGCAGGGGGGACGAGGCGGTGGCAGCTGTAGATCGAGAAGTTCTCCGGCACGCCGCGGAGCAGAGGTATGGCCGTGGTGGGCGCGGTGGTCTCGAAGCCCACGGCCATGAAGACCACGTCTCCCTCCTGAGCCTCCGCCATGCCGACCGCGTCCTCGATGGAGTAGACCACGCGGACGTCGGCCCCGTCCGCCTTGGCGTCGTCCAGGGAGCCGATAGGAGTGGGGACGTTCAGCATGTCGCCGAAGACGCAGATGGTCTTGCCGGCCCTCGCGAGCTCGATGCCGGCGCCGATCTCGTTGCCGGTGGTGACGCAGACCGGGCAGCCCGGACCCTGGCGTATCTCCACGCCCACCTCGGCCAGGAGCTCCTCCAGGCCGAAGCGCACCATGGTGTCCTGATGGGTGCCGCAGACGTGCATGAAGCGGTGCTTGCCGCCGTAGGAGGCGATGTTCTCTAGTATCTTCTCGCCCACATCGCCGTCCCGCAGCTTGAACTTCATTTCTCCACCACCTTCATGGAGCGCACGCAGCAGCTCCGGCCGGAGGTGACCTCCACCTTGCCCTGGCAGCGCGGGCAGGCGAGGACGGGGATGGTCCCGTGGAACTCCTCGTCCACGACGTGCTCCACCTCGCCCTCATAGCCGCAGGAGCCGCAGAGAATGTTGATGGGCTCGCTCTCAATCACCAGGCGGGAGCCCTCCAGAGGGGTGTCCCGGGTGACGACCTCATAGGCGAAGGTGAGCTGCTCCTCACCCAGATTGGTGAGCTTGCCCACCACCAGATACAGCTCCTCCACCCGCTCCACGTTGTAGTCGTCCAGACGCTCCAGGACCGCCTCGACGATCCCGGCCATTACCGAGACCTCATGCATGACCCGGAAACGGAAGGGTAGCTATTATTCCTTTGCCACGACCAAGGAGGAGCCGTGACGGCAAAGAGACTGAACCGGGCAGTCTCCGCAGCGCTCCCGGCGCGGGATGCAGATCTTCTGACCATGGCGCACCAGATAGCGGTTGATCTCCTTCCAGCGCTCCCGCGGGACCCTCTCCCTCAAGGCCATCTCGGTCTCGTCCGGGGTCTTGGTCTCCACCTCGCCCAGGAGGTTGCTGATGCGGTGCACGTGAGTGTCGACGCAGATGGCATCCTCGTCGAAGGCGTAGGCGAGGACGCAGTTGGCGGTCTTCCTGCCCACCATGGGCAGACTCAGTAGGGAGTCCATGTCAGCTGGGACCTTGCCGTCGAAGCGCTCCAGCAGCGCCTGGCATATGCCCGCGATGGCCTTGGCCTTCTGGCGAGGGAAGCCGGCAGGGCGTATCAGCGGCTCCAGCTCCTCCGCCTCCACCCCCGCCATGGACTGTAAATCTGGATAGCTGGAGAAGAGGCTGTCGGCCGCCCTCCTGGTGTTCTCGTCCCTGGTCCGCTGGGAGAGTAGGGTGGCTATCAGTATCTGGAAGGGCTCCTCCCTCCAAGTCGGGGCCCCCATGCCATCCGACCTCCCCGGGTAGACTCCCTCGCCGTAGAGGGGGCCGAGGATGTCGAGCACGGCGCTCATCTGGCTCTCAGCCATCGAAGCGCGTCTCCCGCGGTGAATATGCTCCCGGTGACCAGGATGGTGCTCTCGGGCCTGGCGATCTCCAGCGCCCTGTTCATGCCGTCGGCGACGCACTCCTCGAAGGTCAGGTCCTCGGTGTAGGAGCCCAGGGCCTTGGCCAGGCGGTCGGCGGCCATGGCGCGGTCGGTGTTGGCCTCGACAACTATCACGCTCCTCGCGAGAGGGGTCAGTATGGAGCCGATGGTCTCGGCGTCCTTGTCCTGGAGTATGCCCAGGACCAGGATCACGTCTCCCATGTGCTCCATCTCCCCCGCCAGCGCCATGGCGCCAGGGGCGTTGTGGGTGGAATCTAGAATGATGCGGGGATTCTCAGAAACCAGCTCCAGGCGAGCCGGCATGCGGGCTTCCCGCAGCCCGGCGGCGATGGCGTCATCATTGACAGAGGGATGATCGAGCAGGCGCAGGGCTTCCATGGCCAGGGCGGCGTTCTCGATCTGATAGGCGCCGTCCATGCCGACCTCATAGTCGCGGCCGTCCTTGCGGAAGCGCGGCGGGCCCCGCTCCTGGAGGACCTCCAGGTAGGGGGGCTGGCTGACGACGTGCAGCTTCGCGCCCACGCGGGAGGCCTCCCTCTCCAGAACCTCCAGGGCCTCTCCCTGGTTGTTGGTCAGCACCGGGCAGCCGTCCTTCATGATGCCGGCCTTCTCCAGCGCTATCTCCTCTATGGTCTGGCCGAGGAAGCCGCTGTGTTCGATGCCGATGGGGGTGATGACGCTGAGCATGGGAGAAAGGACGTTGGTGGAGTCGAGGCGGCCTCCCATGCCCACCTCGGCCACCAGCATCTCCACGCCGGAGCGCTGGAAGTGGAGCAGGGCCATGACCGTGGTCGCCTCGAAGAAGGTGACTCTCATCCCCTCCTCCCCCATCTCCAGAACATGG
>CAYXFQ010000083.1:0-4893 GCA_964464345.1 uncultured Methanomassiliicoccales archaeon
GGCAGCGCTGAGGCTGGCCCTGGAAGGATACGGTGGCGACACCGGCCTCCTCGCGCAGGGACCTCGTCATGGAGGCGAGGAGATCCAGCTCCTCCTTCTCCACCGACTTCGGGAACTGGAGCACGAAACCGTGCACATCATCATGGGCGTTGTGCAGGTAGACGAGCTCCGCCTGCGCCATCAGGTCCCGAAAGGTCTCGAAATCCTCGTGATCCTTAGCGAGGTAGAGAATCTCCTCCATCCATATCTCGCCGAAGCGCACCTTAGTCGCATCCCGGCCAAGAACTTTCCACATGCTTCGCTAATTGGCTTCACCATAATAAAGCCTTGACTTCTCCCTGCCAGGGATTAAGTAAGGATGTCGCGATTCCCGGCCATGGCGTTGCGACTGCCACCGCATTCCCACTGCATACATTGCGACCTCCCCATAACGGAGGGAGGGGAGTTCTGCTCCGAGCTCTGCATCGAGGCCTTTGAAGAGGCTGAGGCGGCGGAGCGTCGCAAGAACCGCCTGGGCTATGTCGGGCTGGGAGTCATAGCCCTTGTTTTCATCCTGATCAGAATCATATTGTGAGGCTGCGCAGGGCGTCGCCCATGCGTAGGGTGCGCAGAGTCTCCTCCACGTCATGGACCCGCAGGATGTCGGCGCCGTTGCGCATGCACTCCGCCGCCACCGCCAGTGAGCCCTCCAGGCGCTGGTCCTCCTTGACGTCCAGCACCCGGCCGATGAAGCTCTTGCGGGAGGCTCCCACCAGTACGGGATAGCCGAGGCAGCGGAACTCCCGCAGGCGCTTGATTATCTCCAGGTTGTCGCGGGCGGTCTTGCCGAAGCCGATGCCGGGGTCGATGATTATCATCTCCTCCCTCACGCCCGCCTCCAGGGCGAGCTTGGTCATGGCCCTCAGCTCATCCACGACCTCACGCACAACATCGTCGAAGTGGACGCCGGTCTGCATGTCGCGGGGATTGCCCCGCATGTGGCTTATGACCACGGGAACATCCATCTCGGCCGCCAGGGCGCGCATGTCCGGATCTCTGAGGCCGCTGACGTCGTTGATGATGTCCGCACCGGCCGCCAGGGCCTTTCTCGCCACGCCGGGCTTCATGGTGTCGATCGAGATCAGGCCCTCGCTGATCGAACGCAGCTCGCGGAGGGTGGGCATCACTCTCGATGTCTCCTCATCCTCGTCCACCGCATGTGAGAAAGGGCGAGTGGACTCTCCGCCGAGGTCGATGATCTCCACGCCGGCCTCCAGCATGGACTCGGCCTTCGCCAGGGCGGCGGCCTGGTCCAGAGGGGCTCCGCCATCAGAGAAGGAGTCGGGAGTGAGGTTGATTATCCCCATGACCGAGGGCCTGTCTCGGATGTCCCTCGTGTCCCAGGGCCTGCCTGGCCCAGGAGAGTACTGCCTCCGCACGGAGTCCTCGATCATCTCCGCCCAATGGGGGATGCCGTCCTGCATCCGCCGCAGGGAGTCGATGTCAAAATCGAAATAGGGGCCGATGTGACCACCGCTGCGGAGCTCGACGAAGCCTTCCAGCTCCGCCAAGTCAGCAGGTGTTGCGTCGTGGATGTGAATGCGCAGGGAGGACTGGAGCAGCCGCAGGGCCTCGAGGCAGGGCTCACCGCAGGGGGGCGGAACACCGGTCTCGGGGAGGCCTATGCGCAGCAGCATCTCAGATCAGCAACCTGTCTACCAGCTGAGTGATGTCCAGGACCTCCACGTCCCGCTCCCCCTTGCCCAGCAAGAGGTTGTTGACGCAGAAGGGACAGGAGCTCACCACCACATCGTCTCCCTCGGCCTCGTCCATGCGGGTGGACGCCATGCCGGCGGACACCTCGGGGTAGGCGGAGCGCACTCCCCCTCCGCCGCCGCAGCAGCGGCTGAGCTCCTTGGCATGGTCCATCTCACGGACCGTGGCGCCGGGAATCTTGGCCAGCAGCTCTCGCGGCGCCTCGTAGACTCCGGCGTGCCGACCGAGGTGGCAGGGGTCGTGATAGCTGACCTGCAGGCCCATCTCCCTCAGGTTGAGGTCCTGCTCGGCCAGATACTCGCTGATGTGGAGAACCTCGAAGGGGATCTCCATGTGACGGGGATACTCCACCTTGAACATCCGGTAGCAGCCGGCGCAGGAGAGGAGCAGGGTCTTCACGCCCAGGGCGGCGATGCCCTCCACGTTCTTGCGCATGAGGGCGAGGACGTCCTCGTCATCCCAGCCGACCCGCTGCATGACCGAGCCGCAGCAGACCTCGTCCAGGACTGTGTAGTCCGCACCCAGCTTGTCCAGTATGGATAGAGTGGCGCGGGAGATCTCCTCGTTGCGGTAGGTGGCGGTGCAGCCGGCGAAGTAGCCTATCGGCGCCGGCCGGGGCTCCTTTCCCAGGCGGGAGGGAACGCTCTCGCTCTCGCCGTAGGGGTTGCCGTGCTCCAGTATGCTCTCCACCACGCTCTGGTGCCGGGGCAGCATCTTCCCCTGGCCCACCAGGTCCTGGCGGCAGAGCTCCACGATCTCCACCACATCGATCTTGGAGGGGCAGCGGCGACGGCAGTCGTCGCAGGTGGTGCAGCTGTAGATGCTGTCCAGCACCGACTGGTCGGGCTCGATGTCGCCCTGCAGCAGCCCGTAGGAGAGTATGACCCTCCCGCGCGCGGCGGCGCTGTCCCAGCCCTGCTCCTTGAAGGAGGGGCAGACGCTCTTGCAGAACCCACACATGGTGCAGGTGCTCAGGGCGGCCTTGGCCCTCTCCAGCTTCTCGTATCTCTCGTCCATTTAACGCACCCTGGGAATGGTGATGCTGCCGTCCGTCAGTACCAGTATCCGCGCCCCGGGGTTCTCCTCGCAGGCGGCGCGCAGGGCGGCCTGCACCGAGGGGAAGGGGCGAAGCCCGGCCCTCTCCATGAGCTCAGGGTCCAGGTCGGTGACCGCGGAGACCTTGGCCCAGGTGGATATCTCGGCCATCTTGGCCGCCTTGTGGTAGCCCAGCCGGTATTCCAGGTTGAGGCGCTCGATGAGCTCCCTCGGGTCGGCGCAGGAGCAGAGCTGGTCCAGGAATGCGTCCTGGCCAACACCCTCCCGGCACTTGGAGACCATGATGATGGTCCCGCCCTCCTTCAACGCCCACTTGCCGTTGTCGAGGGCTTTCTGTGATTGGTAGAGGTCCACGTCCATGGGGTAGGGGGCGACGCTGATCACCACGTCCGCCTTCTCGGGGATGTCCACGGAGAAGACCTCGTTCGCCCACTCCACCGCCTGGAAGAAGGCCTGGTGCAGCTCGCCGGCGGCGGCGCGGTAGACGTCCTGGTGCCTGTCGAGGACCACCTGGACGGAGAAGATGCGCTTGTCCACCACCTCGAGGGCGTCCATCATGTCCTCGTGGACTGGGTTTCCCTCCAGGACCAGGGCCTGCGCCTCGGGGCGCATGGCCATCTTGTGGTTGATCTCGATGCTGCGATAGGAGGCCACTCCCGGCATGAAGGACTTGCGGCCTCCGGTGTAGCCGGCGAAGTAGTGCGGCTCCACGCTGGTGATAATGATCAGGCGATCGGCGTCGACCGCCATCTTGTTCACTTCCATGGGGGTGCCGTTCTTGGAGCGCCCGAGGTCGACCATGGGGTCGTTGACGCTGTCGTGAGAGTAAATGCGCCCCCGGAGCTCGTCCAGGAGGTCCCCGAAGATCATCTGATACTCCTCCTCGGTAGGCTCGCGGTGAGTGCCGGTGGCCACCAGAAAGCGTGCCTTGCCCAGGTCCACCCGCTTCGACAGCGCCTTGAGCACCGCGGCGGTGGGTGTGGGCCGGGTCCCGTCATTGACTATGAAGAGTATGTCCTCCCCTCCCTCCAGGAAGGACTCTATGCTCTCGCCTCCGAAGGGGGAGTTCAGGGCAGCCCCGATCTCCTCCTCTGCCGGGCGGGACAGCACCTCGTTGGGCTGGAAGGTCCCGATGAACCTCTCCTCGGGAATGTGGACGGACTCGCAGCCGTCACGACCGTATCTGATGTCAACTCTCATAGCCAGTCCTGGCGCTCGATATGGAGCGGCATATTAAGAAATTTTGCCGCTGACCCAGAAGGGCGGGGAAAGGGTTATCTCTTTCCGGCGACGCTATTGGAGGCATGCCGACGCTGGACGAGCTGGGAGAGAGGAAGCTGGTGGAGGCCATCAGCGCCCTGTTGGAGGGAGATGCCCTGGTCGGGCCCGGTGACGACGCCGCGGTCATCGCCCTGGGCGAGCGCTGCCTGGTGGCCAGCACAGACCTGGTGAGCTTCAGCCGGCACATGCCGGAGGGGATGAGCTACCGGGACTTCGGCTGGATGGCGGTGGCGGTCAACCTCAGCGACATCGCCAGCATGGGTGCGGAGCCCATCGCCTTCCTGGCGGCCCTGGCCATGCCCGGCGATCTGCCGGAGGCCAGCCTGATGGAGATCGTGGAGGGGATGCAGGAGTGCGCCTCCGCCCACGACACCCCGATTGTGGGTGGGGACACCAAGGTGGGCGAGGGGCTGGTGGCGGGGACTGCCCTCGGCCTGGTGTCCCAGGAGGAGCTCCTGCTCCGCAGCGGGGCCAGCCCTCACGACCTGGTGGCGGTCACCGGTCGGCTGGGCGAGGCCGCCGCCGGCTTCTACTCCATCGGGAAGGGGGTCGACCTCCCCTCGGCCCGGGAAGCCCTGTTCCGGCCGAGGCCGCGGGTGAAGGAGGGGAGGATGCTGGCGGAGAGTGGCGCGATCAGCGCCTGCATGGACCTCTCCGACGGCCTGGCCGCGGCAGTGAGTCAGATATCCCAGGCCAGCGGGACGGGGATGCAGATCCTTTGGGAGGCTCTGCCCTTGGGCCCGAACGTGGAGCGCATGGCGGAGGAGGGAGACTCCATGGAGGAGCTGGCGCTGAACTTCG
>CAYXFQ010000084.1:0-4888 GCA_964464345.1 uncultured Methanomassiliicoccales archaeon
GTCAGTGCCGTGCGTGAGGATCACGCCCTCCACTCCGGAGTTCAGCTCATCGGCCACCAGGGCGGCCATCTCTTGCCACTGGGGGACGCCGATCTCCTCGCTGTACATGGCGAAGGGAGCCTTGGGGCGGATGTTGGCCATCTCCTCCAGCTCGGGGAGCATCGCCAGCATGTCCAGGGCGGAGAGCTCCGGGCTCACCGAGCCCCCGCCGGAGACGGCGCGGGAGGCGATGGTGCCGCCAGTGGTAAGCAGGGTCATCTCCGGCCTGCCCTTCTTGAAGGCGGGCTCGGCCAGCTCCCCACCGTAGGAAGCGGGGGGAGCCACGAGCGCGAGCTTGCTGTCTTGACCCACGCGGACGCCGACGTTGTAGCCGCTCTCTAGCCACAGGACGATTACGTCCGGGTCGCTGAAGGGATGATGGGGCATGAGCGCACCCTCGTAGGATGCGCCGTCAACGGCCACGGAGAGCCTCGCGCCCTCCGTCGCCCCCAAGGCCTGGAGCCTCTGGCTCAATGTCTCGGAGTAGGTCATGATTCCAATCCCTAATTTGCCCCGCACTATTATAATTGCCTTCATTCCGGCCCCCTTCGGGGGCGTGGACAACGGTTTATATGCCAAAGCCCGATTATCGGCCGTGCACAAAATAACCGAGATAGGAATGGAGCTGGACGTTCTCCGCGAGAACAAGGTGCTGGCCCATAGGAATCTCCATCATCTTCAGGACCACGGCGTCAAGTCGGTGGACGTGATGGGGTCCATAGGGGCGGGGAAGACCTCCCTGATCATCCGCCTGGCGGAGAAGCTCATCGCCAAGGGCCTTCGTGTCGCCGCCGTCGCCGGCGACGTCACCGGGGCCGACGACTTCGGGCGCATGGAGGCGGCCGGCATCGTCTCCGTGAACTGCAACACCGGGAAGGAGTGCCACCTGGACGCCCACATGGTGGAGCACGCCCTGGAGGACCTGGACCTGGACTCGGTGGATGTGCTCTTCATCGAGAACGTCGGCAACCTGGTCTGCCCCGCGGACTTCCCGCTGGGCACCGACCACCGCATGGTGGTCATATCCGTGACCGAGGGGGACGACATGGTGCGCAAGCACCCGGACATCTTCCTGCACTCCGACCTGGCGGTCCTCAACAAGGTGGACATCGCCCCCTACGTGGACATGGACGTGTCCCGGGTGGTGAAGGACTACGCCAGCATCAGGCCGGACAGCAAGATCCACTGCGTCAGCGTCAAGACCGACGAGGGCTTGGACGAGCTCATCGCCGACCTGGGGCTCTAGGTGGGAGCATGACCAGGGTCCTGGTGATTGGGGGCGGCGGGCGCGAGCACGCCGCTGTGGATGCTCTCCACCGCTCCGGCGCCCAGATCTATGCGGTGATGAAGAGCAAGAACCCGGGGATAGCGGCGCTGTCCGAGCGGGTCCTGCTCAAGGACGAGAAGGACGTTCCGGCGGTCTGCGCCTTCGCGCATGAGAATCAGGTCGAGCTGGCCTTCGTGGGGCCCGAGGCCCCGCTGGAGGTTGGTGTCGTCGATGCCCTGGAGGCCATGGGAGTGCCCTGCGCCTCCCCGACCAAGGCGGCGGCGAGGATCGAGACCTCCAAGACCTTCATGCGGGAGCTGGTCCGCGACCACGGCATCAGCGGCAACCTGGGCTTCGCCTCCTTCGACAACGCGGAGGAGGCCAAGGCCTACGCCCGCGACGCTCCCTGGGAGCTGGTGGTGAAGCCGGTGGGCCTCACCGGCGGCAAGGGGGTCAAGGTGGAGGGGGAGCACCTCCTCAGCCACGAGGACACCTGCACCTACATCGACGAGATCTTCGCCGGCCGCATCGGCGGCGGGGGAGTGATCCTGGAGGAGAGAGCGGTGGGGGAGGAGTTCACCCAGATGGTGTTCTGCGATGGCAAGACCATCGCCCCCATGCCCTTGGTCCAGGACCACAAGCGCGCCTTCGACGGCGACGTGGGGCCGAACACCGGCGGCATGGGCTCCTACTCCGATGCAGACCACCTCCTGCCCTTCGTCACGGCGGAGGAGAGGGAGGAGTCCCTGCGCATAATGCAGTCCATCGTGGACGCTCTGCGCGCCGAGGGCTGCCCCTACCGAGGCCCGATGTACGGTCAGTTCATGCTGACGGTGGACGGACCCCGCATCATCGAGATCAACGCCCGCTTCGGGGACCCGGAGGCCATGAACGTCCTCCCCATCCTCGCGGACGACTTCACGGAGATCTGTCAGCGCATGGCCAAGGGAACATTGCGCCCGGAGGTCTCCTTCCGCAAGCAGGCCACCGTCTGCAAGTACGTGGTCCCGGAGGGCTACGGGGTCGAGTCCCGCTCCGGGCTGCCGCTGACGGTGGACATGGACGGCATACGGGACAGCGGCTCCGTCGCCTACTACGCCAACGTGGTGATGCGGGACGGCAAGCTGGTGACTGGCAGCTCCCGCTCCCTGGGAGTGGTGGGCATCGCCGACGACCTCGACAGCGCCGAGAGGCGATGCGAGGCCGCCCTGGAGCACGTCCGCGGCGAGGCCATACGCGTCAGGCATGACATCGGGAAGAGGGAGCTGGTCCAGAAGCGCGTGGAGCACATGCGCCAGCTTCGCTCCGCCTGAGGGTGCATGAGTGAGCCCCTGCGCCGCGTGGCGGTGCGCATCGCCTATCGGGGCGAGGACTTCCACGGCTCCCAATGGCAGCCGCGGCTGCGCAGCGTGGAGGGAGAGATACTCTACGCCCTGCGCAAGGTCCAGAGCGACGTCTCGAAGGATGATCTGGAGCTGAAGGGAGCTAGTCGCACCGATGCCGGCGTGAGCGCCCTGAGCAACGTGGTGGCCTTCTACACCAACTTCACGGATGACGGCGAGCTGATGGATGCCCTCAACGCCGTGGCGAGGGGCGTGCTCTTCACTGCTGTGACTCCGATCTCAGGAGGATACTCGGTGCGTCGGGCCAAGCGCCGCCGCTATCTCTATGTGCACCCGGTGGAGGACCTGGACGTGGAGGCCATGAGAGAAGCCGCCGCCCTCATGGTCGGCAGGCATGACTTCGCCCGCTTCTGCCGCTCTGACGGCAGACCCAGCAAGCTGAGGATGGAGGAGGTGGACATCCACCTGCGGGACGGTCTGCTGGAGATGCGCTTCAGCGCTCAGTTCTTCCTCTGGAACCTGGTGAGGCGGCTGGTGGCCGCGGTGCTGCAGGTCGGGAAGGGCAAGGCCACTGTGGATGACGTGCGCCGCGCCCTGGAGGGTGAGGAGATCCTCTTCGGCCTGGCGAGGCCGGACCTGCTGACTTTGCTTGATGTGGAGTACGACGACCTGGAGTTCACTCCCTATCTAGGAGCGCCGCTGCAGCGTCGCCTGGAGGAGGAGCGCCTGCGAGGGCAGCTGCTGAGAGACTTCCACGACCGGCTGCTTCCCGGCGCGGGAGGCGGGGCGTTTATGAGGGACGGACCCCTTGAGGAGGACCCATGAAGGGACTGGAGCCCATCGTCGAGGAAATCAGGGAGCGCCTGGAGGAGCTGGAGGCGGAGAGGGAGCTCTCCCTCACGCTCTCCCGCGGCCTGATACGTCAGACTAAGAGAGTGATACATGCCCTTCACCGCGGCGAGCCGCATGCCGGCCTTCTGCAGGAGACGGAAGCGGAGATGCTGAAGATGGGTGAGATTCTTGCCGCCAGCCCTCGCCTCTGGCACTCCGGTGCCGTACGTGATGCCATGGCGGAGCTGGCGGAGGCCGCCATCCTGGCGGCTGTTGTTGAGGATCGGGAGCTGCCTTCTCCAGAAGACTTGGGAATTCATGCCGGCCCTTGGGTGCTGGGCATGGCTGACGCCATCGGCGAGCTGCGTAGACGCACTCTGGAGCTCCTGCGCAAGGGGGATTCCGCCGAGGCCGAGAAGACATTGGACGTCATGGAGGAGATGGCCTCCGCCCTCATGAGCTTCGATGTGCCTGACGCCCTCCTGCCCATACGTCGTAAGCAGGACATCGCCCGCTCGCTGCTGGAGAGGACCCGCTCGGACATCACCATTGACGTATTGATGCGCCGCGGGCGCTGAGGCGGGACTGCATAATCTTAAATTCCTACATCGTTTCACTGGCAAAGATGCTTGACAGCACTGCGTGGGCCATCTTCCTGGTCCTGGTTGTGATACTTCTCGCCCTCGACCTGGGCATATTCAACCGTGGTAACAAGCACATAAGCACCCGCAAGGCGCTGCTTCTCAGCGCCTTCTGGATCTCCATCGGCCTGGCCTTCACCATCTTCGTCTACGTGCAGATGGGCTCGGAGAGCGCATTGGAGTACCTTGCCGCCTACGTGGTGGAGAAGGCCATGAGCGTGGACAACCTCTTCGTCTTCATCCTCATCTTCTCCTGCTTCGCCATACCGGAGGACTATCAGCACAAGGCGCTCTTCTACGGCATCATCGGCGCCCTCTTCTTCCGGGCGATATTCATCTTCGCCGGCGTGGAGCTGATCACCAGGTTCCACTTCGTCCTCTACATCTTCGGAGCCTTCCTCATCTATGCGGCCATCAAGACCATGGCCAAGGAGCCGGAGACCTGCGAGAGCAGTGGCGTGGTGGCCTTCGTGAGCAGATGGATGCGCTCGTCACCTAACTTGGACGGTGACAAGTTCTTCACGCGCGTGGACGGGGTGCGCATGGCCACCCCGCTCTTCCTCTGCGTGGTGGCCATCGAGCTGGCGGACATCGTCTTCGCCATCGACTCGATTCCGGCTGTCCTGGCCATATCCACCGACATCTTCATCGTCTACACCTCCAACATCTTCGCCATCCTGGGTCTGCGCTCGCTCTACTTCGCGATACGCGGCTCGCTGGAGGCGCTGTCCTACCTGAAGTACGGCCTGGGCCTCATCCTGGCCTTC
>CAYXFQ010000085.1:0-4879 GCA_964464345.1 uncultured Methanomassiliicoccales archaeon
CTTCGTCACCCTTCGGATGCACCCCTCGGGCGATCTCCGGGGCTGCATCGGCTACCCTGAGCCGGTGATCCCGCTCCGGGACGCCATACGCGAGGCCGCCCGCTCCGCCTGCCACGACCCCCGCTTCCCGCCTCTCCGCGCGGAGGAGCTGGACGCCATCACCGTCGAGGTGACCATTCTCACGCCGCCCGAGCCGCTGGAGGCCAGGAAGCCGCTGGAGCGCCCTGGCGCCCTGAAGCTGGGCGAGGACGGGCTCATCATCCAACAGGGCCCGCGCCGCGGGCTGCTTCTGCCCCAGGTCCCCCTCGAGCAAGGCTGGGATGCGGAGGAGTATCTGGACAATCTCTGCCTCAAGGCCGGTCTCTCCCCCGGCTGCTGGCGGCAGGACTCCGTTCTGCTCTGGCGCTTCGGCGGCAGCATCTTCGCCGAGCGCGAGCCCAGGGGAGAGATAGAGAAGAGGAGCTAGGCCGGCATGGAACTGGTTCTGGAGGGGCGCTACTATCGCCGCGGGGAGCTGGTGCAGGGATGCATCGGCATCAAGGACGGTCGCATCGACACCTTGGGAAAGAATCTGCGCGGCGAGGAGCACATCGACCTCGGCTCCGGCGTCATACTCCCCGGCAGCATCGACCCTCACGTTCACTTTCGCGATCCGGGCATGACCGAGAAGGAGGACTTCCTCAGCGGCTCCGAGGCCGCCCTCCATGCCGGGGTCACCACCGTCCTCGACATGCCCAACACCAAGCCGGCGGTGCTGAAGCTGGACGACCTAATGGAGAAGAAGGCCGCCCTCCGCGGACGAAGCTTCGTGGACTACGGGCTGTTTGCCGCCCTCTCTCCCCGCAGCAAGGTCTCCGCCCTGGCGCCGGAGGTGGCGGGGTTCAAGCTCTTCATGGGCTCCACCACCGGCAACATCCTCATGGATGACGACCGGGACATCGCCCGCAAGCTCCCCGAGGCCTTGGAGACTGGAAAGGTGGTCAGCGTCCACGCGGAGGACGAGTCGCTCATCGGCCGGGAGCCGGAGCGGGACTGCATGGACCACCTGCGCAACCGTCCCCTGGAGTGCGAGCTCTCCGCCATACGCCGCCTCTCCCCCTACCGGGGAAAGGCCATCAACATCTGCCACGCCAGCTCCGCCGAGTCCCTGGCGCTGGCCCACTCGCTGGGATTCAGCAGCGAGGTCACCGCTCACCATCTCTTCCTTCACGCCGGCTCCGGGCTCGGCCCTCACGGCAAAGTCAACCCGCCGCTGCGCATACGCCGGACCCAGGAAGGTCTCCAAGATGCCTTCATGGCCGGAGAGGCCTGGATGATCGGCAGCGATCACGCCCCCCACACCCAATCCGAGAAGGAGCGGGAGTTCCAGGAGGCCCCCGCCGGCATCCCGGGAGTGGGCAGCACCATACCCGTGCTCATGGCCATGGTCAAGAGGGGCAACCTGGCTCTGGGGGAGCTGGTGCGGATGGCCTGCGAGAATCCCGCCCGACGCTTCGGCCTCCGCAAGGGCCTCATCGAGCCCGGCTATGACGCCGACCTGGTATCCTTCGACGGCCGCCGCATGGTCGAGATCGAGGGACGGCAGCTGAGGGGAAGGTCGGGATGGACGCCCTACGAGGGCTGGGAGGCGATCTTCGCCGAGACGGTGCTGCTGGGAGGGGAGCTGCAGCTGCGGCGCGGCAACCTCTGCGGCGAGCCCATAGGAGAGGACAGATTCCATGCATGATTTCAAAGTTGACTACAGTGACCTGGACGGGTGGAAGATGGAGTGCATACCCGGCTGCGGCCTCTGCTGCCTCTGTCAGCCGGAGCTTCTGCCGGAGGAGGGGCGCAGCCTCCACCGCAGCCATCCCCGTCAGCTGGTGAGGAAGTCCCAGCCGCACCGGCACATGGCCATCGCCCTCAAGAAGGGCCGGGGCTCCTGCGTCTTCCTGGAGGAGCGCCGCTGCCAGCTCTACGAGCAGCGGCCCGTGTCCTGCCGCCAGTACCCCTATCGAATACATGTGGGTGAGCAGGTGAAGGTGGAGCTGGAGCTCTCCTGCCGCGGCGTCTGGACCGGCGAGGGCCAGGATGCCGTCGCCGAGGCCATGGGTGTCGTCGACGCCAGCCGGGAGCGCATATCCCTCGCCCTGCGCCAGACTCAGCCGATCTACCGCGAGTTCCACGACAACTGCCGCAACGCCGGGGTGCAGGCCGACCCGGCCGACCTCCGCGCCCAGGTGGAGGGATGCCTGGAGCGCTTCTCCGACATGGACTTCATCGGGGAGCTGCTGAGCGCCTCCTACGACGACCCGGAGATGGACCTGCGGGAGATGGAGGAGAAGATCCCCCGCCACAACCCTCAGGAGCTGGAGGAGGCCGCCCGCGAGGCGGCAATGGGCTCCATGGCCAGCGAGGACCCGATGTCCCTTCCCGCCTACTGCGACGAGGAGATGCGCTGGAACCTCTTCATGGCCCACCGCGGGGGAGTGGACTGGAAGCTGCTCACCGACGAGGGGGACCTTCAGCACCTGGGCTTCGTGCAGTCCTCCCAGGTCAGCCTGCTGCCCCTGCTCCCGGACGGCGCCGCCCTGCTCAGCCGCTACGTCGGCATCCTGAACCGCCGGGACAGCTTCCTCGGCAGCGTCTACGACCTGGTGGACCGCTTCGGCTACGAGGACCACGTCGCCAACGTCTACTTCGGATCCCTCGCCGTGGCGGTGCTCGACCTCCTCTGGAGGGCCTCCATGCTCGCCCACTTCTTCGGCTTCGAGATGGACGAGCGCGGGCTCCGCGAGGCGATAATGTTTTATGACATGGACAGGCTTGACGCATCCAGCATAGGAGCGTTCATATGAGGCGAAAGGGCGACGGCGTGACCATAGGCCAGCTGGTGGGTAACGATACCTTCAAATACCTATCGACTAATCGGCCCACAGGTGGCCGAGATATGAACAGACCTCTTAACGTCCTGAAGCAGTCCATCAACCAGTCGGTTATCGTGGAGCTGAAGGGCCGGAGGGAGTACCGCGGAGTCCTGGACGGATACGATCCGCACATGAATCTCGTGCTCAAGAACGCTGAGGAACTCGTTGCCGGGGAGTCGGTCGCCAAGCGCGCCATAACCATCGTCCGCGGCGACAACGTCATTTACATTTCACCATAGGGGTAGCAGATCCATGACCAAGGGAACACCTTCACAGGGAAAACACAACAAGCAGAAGACCCACATACCCTGTCGCCGCTGCGGCAAGAAGTCCTATCACATCAGGAAGTCCGTCTGCGCTTCGTGCGGATACGGCGCCACTTCTAAGCTGCGGGGATACACCTGGGCCAAGCTCCACTAGGAAGGAGGTTCACGTGAGCGGGCCGGAGCACAGCTGTGGTGTTCTCGGGCTGGCGCTGCATGATGATGTAGCGCATCCCGCCTACCGCGCCCTTCGCATTCTTCAACATCGAGGCCAGGAGAGTGCCGGCCTCTCTGTTTTCAATGGGGACAGCATCAGCACGGTCCAGGGACCGGGGCTGGTGCACGAGGTCCTCAAGCCACGCGGACTGCAGTCGCTTCACGGCCACACCGGAATCGGCCACGTCCGCTATGCCAAGTCCGCCAATCGCTCCGACATGGGCGCCGAGCCCATCGTGGTGGAGACCAAGCACGGCGACCTGGCCCTGGCACACAACGGCAACATCACCAACGCCGAGGAGCTCCGCCGCAAGTATCTCGCCAAGGGCTGGGCCTTCCTCACCGATTCCGACTCTGAGATCATCATCCGCCTGCTGGCGATGCAGATCAACATCCACAGCGACCCGGTCAAGGCCATAAGGAACACCATGGCGGAGCTTGACGGCGCCTACTCCCTCGCCATACTCATCGGCAACAGGGTCTTCGGCGTCCGCGACCCCCACGGCTTCCGCCCCCTCTGCACCGGCATGCTCGACGACGGCTATGTGATAGCCTCCGAGAGCGCCGCCATCGACGTGCTGCGGGGAGACTTAATCGCTGACGTCAATCCCGGGGAGATCGTGGAGATGACGGCGGAGGGATTCCGCAACCACGCCTCCGCGGTGAGCGGGGACCGTGCCCACTGCATGTTCGAATGGGTCTACTTCGCCCGCCCCGACTCGGTCATCGACGGCCGGGAGCCTTACGCCGTGCGGCGGGAGATCGGCCGCATACTCGCCCGCGAGTGCCCTGCCGAGGCGGACGTGGTGGTCCCTGTGCCGGACTCCGGCAGGGCCGCCGGCCTGGGATTCTCCGAGGTCTCCGGCATACTCTACGAGGAGGGCTTCATGAAGAGCCGCCACACCGAGAGGACCTTCATCATGCCGAACCAGAAGCAACGGGAGGCGGAGGTCATGCAGAAGCTCAATCCCATCCGCTCCACCATCGAGGGTCGCCGCCTGGTGGTGGTGGACGACAGCATAGTGCGTGGCACCACCCTGCGCAAGCTGGTGCAGATGCTCCGGCGCGCCGGGGCGGAGGAGGTGCATGTCCGCATCGGCTGCCCGCCGATAGTGGCCCCCTGCTACTACGGGGTGGACATGAAGTCCCGGGAGCAGTTCGCCGCCACCGGGCGCACGGTGCAGGAGATCGCCGACCTCATAACTGCCGACAGCCTCGGCTACATCAGCATCGACGGCCTGGTGGAGTCCCTGCAGCTTCCGGCGAGCCGGCTCTGCCTCGCCTGCCTGAACGAGAAGTATCCCACCAACATACCGGGGGAGAAGCACCGATTCCAGTCTCAGCTCTCGCTTGACTTCTGATTTCGGGCCCTCGGCAACCAAAGGCTTAATATGAGCGAACCATTTCCCGAAGATTATGGGCTGGTAGATCAGCTGGAAGATCGCTACCTTGGCATGGTAGAGGCCGCGAGTTCAAATCTCGCCCAGTCCACTT
>CAYXFQ010000086.1:0-4803 GCA_964464345.1 uncultured Methanomassiliicoccales archaeon
CTCGAGGATCCTCCGGAGAAGGTGCTGCGATTCGGCTGGTGCGGCGGGGAGGACTGCGGCCACGACATCGAGGACCGCTTCGACCTCACCCTGCTGGGAACCCCTCACGAGGGGGATGGTTACCGCGGCAACTGCATAATCTGCGGAAAGGACACCGAGCTGGCCGGGCACGCCGCCCGGTCAATGTGAGGGCTCAGGCCCGCCTCTCCTCTTCCTCCCAGCGGAGGATGAGGAGGCCGACAGCGCCGATGCCGATGAGAACGGCCATCAGGGAGTAGATTCCCAGATTCTCGGCTATGAAGGGATTCCAGGCCCCGTGCAGTATGCCCCAGGACAGATAGATCGCCACGCCGGCGACTATGAACAGGGCGCAGAGGGCCTTCTTCAGAAGTGTTGGGACAGCAGAATCTCCCATGTTCCCGACCATCTGATAGGAGTATAAAAAGTTTTATCGGGCCCTGCCCTGGGCCATCAGATCCTTGGCCATCTTCCAGGAACCGTCGACGACCTCGGTGGTGCACCACTCCTTCTCCAGGGTGATGATGTTGAAGTCGTACTCGGCGGCGAACTTCTCGGCCGCCTCCTCGAAGTCGTCCTTGTCGCCGAGGCCGGTGGGGATCTTCAGCACCCGGGAGTAGTCGGCCATCTCGAAGAGCAGCTTCAGGAAGCTGGTGTCCCCCTTCTCCACTCCCCGGGTCATCTCCATGGCCCAGATGAGGTCGTCGATGTTGGTGGCGTAGGCCGGTGTGAGATAGAAGACACCGGGATAGCGGCGGAGCAGCTTCAGATACTGGTCCTGACCGCCGATGGCGGCGGATATGCAGTCGTCCACCGGCTTGCCGCCGACGTCCTTGAGTATGGTCACCGGCGTCTGCAGGTTCTGTCCTCCCCACTCCTCCACCTTCTCCAGGCCGTTGCCGCAGAGGCCGTAGAAGAGGATGATGCTGTCGAAGAGGCTGTCCACCTTGACCATGGAGTCCAAGATCTCATGCCGGAGGAGCTTGGGATCCTCGTGCAGGGCGAGGTCTTTCATCCAGATGACGATGTTGAAGTCGCTGCCGTTCAGGCCGAGGCCGCCGTTCAGGAGCGCCTCCTCGTCGCTTACCTCGTAGGGAATCTTGTGGCGCTGGAGCTTGCTCTCGATGGTGTGACTGTGCGAGTTCCGCACCAGTATGGTGCGTTTCCATCCCTTGTCCTTCTGGAGGCAGTAGATGATCTCGTCCTCCAGTATGGGACAGGCGATTATTCCGAGATTTCCCTTAGCGATCATGCTTCCTCCGGGGCCTGCGGACGGAGGGAGTTCAGACGAGCGTCGAACTCCTGCACTCCCTCCATCATGGTCATGCCTAGAACCGTTATGGCGTAGACTCCCCTTATAGGGGTACGCCTCACCGCTCCCTTGTCCTGAAGGGATTGGATGTGGAACTGCAGATGCCCGGTGCGCAGGCCGGTGGCCTCGGAGAGATCGGAGAAGCATTTCTCCGCCTCGTAGAGGGCCTCCAGTATCTTCAGGCGATGACCGTTGGACAGGAGGGCCAGGATGTCAGAGAGGTCCTCCCGCAGGTGCTGGCTGCCGGGCTCGACGGTTATCGCGCCCATGGACTCCATGCGCTCCTGCATGCGGCGGGCGATGGAGAAGGACACCTGGGCGTCCTTCAGGACGTTGATGGCGAACTGCTGGCACTCCGGGCTGACGCACTCCTCGCTCTCCGCCATCCTCTCCTCGAACTCGGAGAGTATGGAGATGGCGCTGTCGGGGCCGCAGCGGTAGAAGGAGTCCAGGGCCATGCGTATGGTGTCGTCGATGGTCTCGCGGCAGTAGTCGCGGCTCTGGCAGAGGGAGAAGCCCTCCATGGCGCTCCCGCGCTCCATGAGCCTTTTGCCCTCTTCGGAGAGGGCTTCCACTATCTCCCCTATGACTGCCCTCTTGAAATCGTCGATGCGTACTCTGGACACCTGCTCAGAGAGAGCGTTCATGCTGCTCTCCAGGTTGCTGAGTCTCTCGGAAATCATGGCGCTGTCTTGGGACATATAATATCTGCATATTGTTCCTTCATATTTGAATATTACATCGCTGCGGGGATAAGGGATTAATCCTCGGGCGCTAATCGGGGGGCGATGACGTTCAGGGAAGGTGAGTTCGTCTATCTTGAGGACGAGCAGGGGAAGAAGCACTGGCTGCAGCTGGCGCCGGGGATGTTGAAGATCTCCATGGGGACCATCGACGGCGACCGCTTGCTGGGCCTCTCCGACGGCGAGGAGATCTCCATCGCCGGCCGCAGCTTCCACATCCTCCGCCCGGGGACGCCGGAGCTGGTCGCCTCCCTGGAGCGCGGGGCGCAGATTGTCACCCCCAAGGACGCCGCCGTGATAATCATGCACTGCGACCTGAAGGCCGGAGACCGCGTCCTGGAGGTCGGGGCGGGGTCCGGTGCCCTCACCATGGCCATGCTGCGCTCAGTGGCCCCAGATGGTCTCGTTCACACTGTGGAGCTGCGCCAGGAGTTCGCCGATCGCGCGCGGAGGAACCTCCGCCGGGCGGGGCTGGAGGAGAACTGGGAGTGCAGCATCGGCGATGCCCGCGAGATTGAGCTGGACTTCGAGGCGGACGCCCTGGTCATGGACATGCCGGAGCCCTGGAAGGCCTTGGATGCCCTGCATGACTGCCTGCGCCCGGGGGGCCGCTTCTGCGCCTACATCCCCAACGTCAACCAGCTGGAGTCCACCGTGGAGGCGCTGCGGGAGAAGGGATACCGGGACGTCATCGCCATGGAGACCATTCAGAGGCAGATGGAGGTCCACGCCGGCGGCGTGAGGCCGTCCTTCGACACTCTGGGCCACACCGGCTACACCGTCTTCGCCAGACGGGTCGCCTGAGTCGGGGCGTGAATGTCTTAAATATCCTATTTCCATATCCGTGCGATGGCGGTCATCGAGATTAAAATCGAGCTTAAGAAAGGTGTGGCTGACCCTGAGGGCCAGAGCACCAAGAAGGTCCTCGCCCTCCTGGGATTCGACACCGTGAAGGAAGTGAGGACCATGAAGACCTTCCAGCTGGAGCTGGAGGAAGAGGGGGAAGCCGCCTTGGCCGCCGGCCGCGAGATGTGCCGGAGCCTCTTGGCCAACCCCGTGATCCAGAACTGCCACGTGGAGCTGGTGTGAGGACATGTCCTTCAAGCGGCTGCTGAGGGAGAGGTCCCTCCCCTTCCCGCTGGTGGACATCGACATACAGTCTGCCAGCGATGAGGAGCTCGTCGCCCTGTCCCAGAGCATGGGCATCGGGATGTCCCTGGACGAGATGATCACCGTCCAGAAGCATTTCGAGAAGGAGGGGAGGTCCCCCACCGACATCGAGCTCCACTCCCTGGGGCAGGCCTGGAGCGAGCATTGCTGCTACAAGAGCTCCCGGATCATCCTCGAGGAGTTCCTGCTGGGAATAGACCATCCCGACGTCATCGCCCGCGGCGATGCGGGAGTGATGGTCTTCGATGACGACTACGCCTACGCCCTGCGCATCGAGAGTCACAATCACCCCTCCGCCATCGAGCCCTACGGAGGCGCGGGCACCGGCATCGGCGGAATCATCCGCGACGTGGTCTGCATGGGCGCCCAGCCCATCGCCTTGGCGGGACCCCTCTGCTTCGGTCACCCTGACCACGATGGAGAGCTGCCGCCGGGCGCCAGGCACCCCCGCTACCTTCTGGACGGGGCAATCGCCGGCATCAGGGACTACGCCAACCTGGTGGGCGTCCCCGCCCTGTCCGGCGGACTCTTCTTCGACCCCCGCTACCTCGGCAGCTGCCTGGCCAACGTCGGCTGCGTGGGCATAGTCCCTCGCGATGAGGTTGCCAACAACTTCGTCGGCGGGCCGGGAGAAGTCATGATACTGTGCGGCGGCCGCACCGGCCGCGATGGAATACACGGAGTGACCTTCGCCTCGGCAGAGCTTACCGAGGAGTCCTCCGACGCTGATGAGAGGCCCCCGGTGCAGCTGGGAGACCCCCTCACCAAGGAGCCCCTGGTGCAGGCCTGCCTGGAGGTCAACCGCCGCGGCCTGCTCACCGGGATGAAGGACCTGGGCGGAGGCGGGCTCAGCTGCGTGGTGGGCGAGATGGCCCTCGACGCCGGCTGCGGCTCCGAGGTTCGCCTGGACCTGGTCCCCGTCAAGGAGGAGGGGCTGGCACCCTGGGAGATCTGGGTGTCCGAGTCCCAGGAGCGGATGATGCTGGCCGCCAAGGAGGAGGATGTGCAGGAGATCCTGGACATATTCCAATCCTGGGACATCCTCGCCACCCCGGTCGCCCGCAGCGTCCCCGAGGCGAGGACCAAGGTCTTCTGGGGAGACGAGCTGATATTCGACATGGACCTGAAGTTCCTCACCGGGGGGCCGACCTACTGCCGGCCCCACAGCGTGGAGGAGCCGGAGGGCGTCGGCGACGCCGTCTGGCCGGAGCTTCCGGGCCGGGAGGAGGTGCTCATGGGCATGCTCGCCGACCTCAACGTCTGCTCCCGCGAGTGGGCGGTCGGCCAGTTCGACCAGAGCGTCAGGGGAGCAACCGTGCTCGGCCCGCTGGCGGGCCCCGCCAACAAGTGCGGGCCCGGGGACTCTGCGGTCGTCAAGCCGGTTGCGGACCGCTGGAGCGGCCTGGGGATCAGCGTCGGCTGCAACCCCTGGTTCACCGCCCTGGACCCCTATCGGGGAGGCCTGTCCTCGCTGGACGAGGCCTGCCGGAACCTGGTGGCCAGTGGCTGCCGGCCCCATTCCATATCCAACTGCCTGAACTTCGGCAACCCGGAGAAGCC
>CAYXFQ010000087.1:0-1456 GCA_964464345.1 uncultured Methanomassiliicoccales archaeon
CCTATTGGCAAGGATAGCGGCGGATTATGACCTGGCATCGGTGGCCGCCACCCTTCTGCTGAACATCTATCCTGAATTGGAGAGGGAGGATCTGGATCCTCACTCACTGCCGGAGGAGACGGTGCTCGAGGCCATGGCTCGCCTGGCCGACGGCCGCTTCGCCAAGGAGGCTCTGCCGGACCTGTTCCGGGAGATTGCCAAGGGCAAGGGAGTGGACGAGTCCATCGAGTCGCTGGGATTGAGCGTCCTCGATCAGGACGAGGCCGCCTCCATCGTGCGGGATATGATCGCCGAGAGGGCGGACTTCGTGCGCGAGAAGGGCATGGGGGCCATGGGGCCGCTGATGGGCCCGGTCATGCAGGAGCTGCGCGGCAAGATCGACGGCAAGGCGGCATCCGACCTGCTGAAGAAGGAGATAGCCGATTTCCTGAAGTCTTAAAGGGCATCTGGCTACTCCCATGCTCGAGGAAATTCAGTGAATTCATTACATGTGGTCGAAGCCTTTTTTAGGCAACATTATTATCATAGGCATCGTTAGCTTGACCGTAGATGCATCCAAGTATACGGACATGCAAATGAGACTGGAGGTGAACGGGATGAAAAGGAATGTTGAGATTCCACAGGAGCTCCTGGATTTCGTGGAACACGCCCGTAAGTGCATGAGAGAGGGTAGGGAATCTTCTAAACGCACTAGGTATTACTCACCAAATATTTTCAAAATCGACTCGTCATTGGCAGACGAGAGGTTTGGGCTTAAGTGAGCAGTTTCAGAATTTTTCCATTCTCCGACTCGCCTCAGCTTACATCCGTCATAGGCAGGGCTCAACCAGCTAACTACATTAGGAGATACGTTGACGGGCTTGGATGCAAGACCGTATTAGTTGAAGAACAATACATCAACAAGTTCTACATGACAGACTATTCGATGCATTATTCTCGTGCGTTTGAGAACATTTCAAAATTTTGTAAGAGAGTGCATTTTTTTAAAAGTCTAGAGGGGGAAGCCATAAAGGAAAAATTAGAAGGCCCAGAAAACAATTTCAATGAATACTATCTGGGTTTTACAACAGTGAAGCCCATAATAAGAGGTCAGGCCTCCCGAATTGCCCCTCCTGGGACATGCTCAGGGTTCGATGAACTCCTGTCTATAGGTAGAACTGTACTGAACACGTACGACGAGGTAAGCAAATCAGATAATTCTGTCACAAAGAGGCACTTTATCCAAATCCCCAATGAAGTTTCACTTTTCGGAACTCGCCTATCCGTAGATTCCACTCCGTTCACTGCCCAAGATTGCGCGGTCGGGAAATGTGCCAGTGCCGCTTTATGGGTGGCGCAATTCCCAGTGAGTTGGAAATATGGAACTCCACTGAGATCTCTTTATGAAATAACTGATCTGGCGACCACTCCTCATCCCGCTAGAGATGGCTCAAGGCGTTTTCCTTCCCAAGGGTTA
>CAYXFQ010000087.1:1466-4716 GCA_964464345.1 uncultured Methanomassiliicoccales archaeon
TCGCCCTATCGTCGGATGGTTTGGAGCCGGAGGTGATTTCTCCAGAGGAAGGAGAGTCCGGGTTCAAGATTATCACGGAAACTGAAGGCGCCCAAGAGGGCCCCCTTCACCCCATCACGACAAGCATCAGAACATTCGTCGATGCAAACATACCTCTGATTGCAGGTACGGCCCATGAGAGAGACCACGGACCTCCCGTCCTCCATGCCGTTACAATCACAGGGTATTCTGAGTCCGATGGAAAAATTGATAAAATTTACGTCCACGACGATAGTGTAGGGCCATATGCGCGTGTGAGAATAGGAGACAATCCTCTCGTTTGGGAATATGAAAAGGGAGATTTTGATGACACGATCTTAGCTCATCTAAGGTTCCTGATGATTCCCCAATACCACAAGATACGATATCCTCTTCCCGACATGATGAATGATGCTCTCAGAATTGGCCAGCTAAACGGAGAAGATCCTCACCTTATGCTCAGAGAAGTCAATGAATACAAAGAAGAACTTTTACATTTCGACAGCCTGAACGTTAGTGAATCTCCCAGGGGAAAACTAGAGATATTATCAAAATCTCTCCCAAGATTTTTATGGGTGCTTAGGTACAAGGGAGGACAAACAATAGACCTTATTATCGATGCCACGTCCCACAGAGGCGACCCTCTGTTGGAGTTATTTATCTCCAATTCTCAAAACGAGAACTCGTAGTTCCTCAAAGAACAGAGGAAGGCGTCCTTTGACCTCCACCTCCCAGCCTGAGAGCAGGGAATCCAAGGCCTCCTGATTCATCAGTGAGGAGACGACCACCGCCATCCTTCCGCCGGGAGCCAGATAGTCTTCTGCACCGGCTAACATCCTCTCCAAGGGCTCCACGCCGCTGCTGCCTCCGCTCCATGCTTTCTCAAGCTCGCCCTCTTCCTCTACCGGCAGATAGGGGAGGTTGAAGGCGATGAGGTCGAAGCGACCCTCCACCTTATCGTAGAGGTTGGAGTGCATCACCTCCACCGGCAGGCCACAGCGGGCGGCATTCCTCCTGGCGCATTCCACCGCATGAGGGTTGACATCGACCGCCGTCACCTCCGCTCCCTCCTTGGCGCAGTGTATGGACAGGACCCCGGTGCCGCATCCCAGCTCCAGCACCCTCTCCCCCTCGCGCACGTCAAGGGAGCGGACCAGCAGGATGCTGTCGTCGTCTACCCGGTAGACCTGGGGGCAGTCCTCCACCGGCAGGCTGGAATCATACTCCATGCTCTGCGGAAGGGGATGTTCACAATTATATATTCGCGACCGGCTCTCTTCGTCTGCATGCATCTGATCAGCCTGATTGCAGTGCTGGCCATCATTGTCACCATCGCGGCCCTGCTCTGGAGGAAGAGCGAACTCGCCCTCACGCTGGCCGTCGGCAACTTCGCCGTCTTCATCATCAGCCTCTTCGCTGCTTTCGACTTGGGCTTGGGTGGCTTGGGCTGGGTGCAGTTCAATCTCGGCTTCCGCCCGGATCTGCTTTTCGAGCTGAGCAAGGTTCACACCCTCGTCACCCACATGTTCCTGCACTCCGGGTTCTCGCATCTGATCTTCAACATGCTCTTCCTCCTGCTGATCGGAACCCAGCTGGAGGCCCGGGTGGGGAAGAGGCTCTTCCTCTCCATTTACTTCCTGGGCGGCCTCCTGGCCGCTCTGACGCATGGCTTGACCTATTGGACTCCCAGTGGATTCCGGGGCGGTGCGGTGGTAGTGATGGTCGGGGCCTCCGGAGCCATATCCGCCCTCATGGGCGCCATGCTCCTGCTCTATCCCCACGATGAGATATCCTTCTTCGTCGGTCCGCTCTTCCTGCCGCGGGTGAAGGTTTGGATCTCCGTCGGTATCTGGCTGGTGCTGCAGGGAGTGTTCTTGATTGCCGACCGCGGCGGAGGCGTCGCCTACGGCGCTCACATCGGTGGCTTCGCCGCCGGTGTCCTCATCGCCCGCCTCACCCATTACAGAGTTCTCCACGACTACTATGGGGAGGAGGATGAGCCCCAGGTGCCCTGGGAGGAGCTCCAGGACCTCGCCCTGAGTCCCTCGCTCATGCAGGCGCTGAAGGAGATCCGCGAGGCGGATGAGCTGGATGTGCTCATCGCCTGGGTGGAGCACTTCAGCGAGAACGCCGCCTGCCCCAGCTGCGGCGGCACCCTGCTATTCGAAGGGTCGGACATCGCCTGCCAGAGCTGCAATTGGCGACGCCGCGTGCTCTGAGGGGCCGATAGCCTTAAGCATCCGCGCCCGCCTAGGCGGTGATGATGAGCGAGATCAAGCTGGACGTCCTCTGCATCGGGAGCATCGTCAGAGATGGCAAGAAGGTCGTGGAGGCTCACTCCAGCAGCGTGCTGGTGCGCAGCGGCGACATGACGATCGTGGTTGACACCAGCAGCCCCGAGAGGAGAGACCACATACGCTACTCCCTCCGGGACCTGAAGGTGGAGCCCAAGGACGTCGATGCGGTGGTCCTCACTCACATGCATGACGACCATACTGGCAACATCAACCTCTTCCCCCGTGCGAGGCGCATCGCCCATGCCGGCGACTCCCCGCCCAAGGGATGGGAGGCGATAGAGGAGGAGATGGAGATCGCCCCCGGCGTCCGCCTGGTGCCCACTCCCGGCCACAGCTACGGCTCGCTGAGCGTCTTCGTGGACGCCGACCGCCGCTACGTCATCGCCGGCGACGCCCTGCCGACCATCGACAACTACATGCGCATGGTCCCGCCGGGGATCAACTACGATCCGGAGCTTGCCACGGAAAGCATTAAGAGGATAGTTGAATACGCAGACGTCGTCGTTCCCGGGCACGGTCCGCCGTTCTCGGTGCGCTGAAAGGAGGTTGACGCAGATGGAAGAGGCTCCGAACATGCTTTACGCAGACTGCCCCGAGTGCGGGGAGGTCACCCTGCAAGAGGTGCTGACCGGTAGAAGGGGAAAGAGTAGCCTGGACGCCACTCTGCGCTGCCAGGAATGTCAGCGGGTGCACTCCGCCCAGCTCCGCCAGCCGGAGGAGCTGGAGAGGCCGGTGATAATCAGCGACGGCAAGGAGTCCTTCCGCTCCAAGACAATGTTGGAGAGCGATGACCTCCTGGTGGTCGGCGACGAGTTCTTTGTTGACGATGTGTACGTACGCATCACCGACCTGGAGCTGGGAGGCGGCAAGAGGGTCAGCAAGGCCCCCGCGCCCGAGATCCAGACCATCTGGGCCAAGCGCTTCGACAAGCTGCG
>CAYXFQ010000088.1:0-4685 GCA_964464345.1 uncultured Methanomassiliicoccales archaeon
GCTATATTTCAAATTATGAAAATATCACAGCATCCGCTCTTTTATCTGTAGGAAATTGGAAAGGGGGAAAAACGTCCCGGGATCAGCGGGACCGGTAGCCGAAGTTCCCGTAGTAGCGCTTCATGGTCTTGTTCATGTACTCAGAGAGGAACTTCTCCTTCTCCTTGGTGTTGACCACGAAGCCCATCATGGGGAACTCCTTGTCGCAGTGCACGCAGCGAACGTACTTGCAGTTCTGGTGGGCCTTGGGACAGGAGCGGCAGGCAATAGCTCGAGACTGGAACAAGCTGAACTCTTTGCCGCAGTTCGGGCAGGTAAACCTGTGTGTGGATGAAAGCAGCTGTGGCGTTACGCCGGACCTTGCCATCTCGGGAGTTAGAACCATATTACCATGACCACCTGATGTAACAGGTCTCCCAACACCCTCCCCCTATTTACATGCAACGGAAATCAATCTAGCTCATCGGGGAGAGGGGTGAGCAGCGGCGGCATCTTGGGAGCCCATGAGCTGTTCGGCCGATAGGGGTACTGGGCCATGTACTCGCTGCGCTCCAGC
Source organism: uncultured Methanomassiliicoccales archaeon (assembly GCA_964464345.1). Classification (GTDB taxonomy): domain Archaea; phylum Thermoplasmatota; class Thermoplasmata; order Methanomassiliicoccales; family Methanomethylophilaceae; genus CAYXFQ01. Next base: position 557 of record CAYXFQ010000088.1, read on the forward strand.
CCAGTGAGTAAGGAGTCCATCTGAGCGGCCGGGAAGACCATGACCAGCTCGTCATCGCCCACCAGGCCCATGCTGCGGTCGCCGATGCAGGGGATGTCCAGCGAAGGTGTGCCGTCCTTCAAGGCGCGGGACAGCGCAGCGCATACGGAGGCCTGCCCGGTCATGGGATTCTGGATTGCGCCACCCTCCAGGTGAAGGGCGGCTATGAGCAGGCGCAGCGCCCGACCGGGAGTGAGATAGAGAACCACGGCGTCAGGGTCGACGGGGGCCAGGTCCAGCGGGAAGGTGGAGAGCGCCTGGTAGGGCCTACCCTCGTCGCCGATCATGCCCATGGAGGCATGCATGGATGCCCCGGCGGCGAGGTCGCCGACGAAGCCCAGGTAGAGCATGCCGCCCTTCAGCCGCTCAGGGGAGCGAGTGAGCCCCAGAGCCGAGGAGCCCCACACACAGCCCATGTCAGCTGTGGAGGCCTGCAGCACGCCTCCCTCCCTGTCATGGCGGGAGCGCATCAGCATGTGGCATATCGTGGTCTCACCAGTCGGTGAGCCGTGCCCCTCCGCAGAGCAGTGCAGGGCCACCCCCACCGGATCGCTCTTGAGCAATAGCTTCTCCTTCAGCGACCGCGACGCCGCCTTCCAGTCCCGAGCCATGCGGTGCAATGACATTGTGATGATTTGAACTATGTGGGGCAAGTTTGGCAAATGTTAACTACCTACGTCCAATTCAAGAAAGCATGAGTCCTTGGAACACCGTCAAGATGGCGATAGTGAGGAGAAAGATGCTCTCCAGCAAAGTCCCCGATGACTGCGAGACCTCGCTGGAAGAATGGATCGCCATCAAGACGCGGGACACCTTCAAAAGGAGCCGGGAGTTCCGCCAGAAGCTGGGCAGGAAATCCCTGGACGTCGTCACCAGGGCGGAGTTCGACGAGTATCAGCTCCATCAGTTCCGCAGCCAGATGCGCTATGTGGAGAAGAACTCCCCATTCTACAAGGACCGCTTCATAGAGGCCGGCGTCAGGCCCGAGGACATACAGACCCTGGCCGACCTCACCAAGGTCCCCATGACCACTCCCGAGGAGATGGCGGAGGAGCCCCTGTACTTCCTGGCCGTGTCCCAGACCAAGACCGAGCGCTCCTTCACCACCACCGGCACCACCGGCGTGAGGAAGAGGGTCTTCTACACCCGCAACGACCTCATCGCCAAGATCGACATCGTCGCCTCCGCCCTGCGGGACGTGGGCATGAGGGGCGGCGACAGCCTGCACATCATGTTCCCCACCGTGGGAGCCTGGGATCCCTCCCTCATGATGGCGGGGGCCTGCCACATCGCTGGCTTCGGCTCCTCCAGCTCCGCCAGCATCGACATCCAGGAGCAGATCGACGTCATCCGCGAGAGCGGCTCCAACTACATCATCGGCCTTCCCTCCTTCATCTACCGGGTAACCGTCCTGGCGGGGAAGGAGTTCGACCTGAAGTCGCTGGGCATCAAGAGGATAATCTCCGCCGCCGAGCCCCTGCCGGAGTCCATGCGCCAGAAGCTCGAGGAGGCCTGGGGATGCATGGTCCTGGACGTCTGGGGCATGACCGAGTTCGGGCTCGCCTGCGCAGTGGAGTGCACCGAGCAGAACGGCCTGCACACCGACGAGGCCAACATGCTCTTCGAGATCATCGACCCCGAGACCGGCGAGCACATGCCGCTGGGAGAGGTGGGCGAGCTGGTGGTCACCAGCCTGACCAGCGAGGGCACCCCGCTCATCCGCTACCGCACGCGGGACTACACCGCCCAGATGGAGATTCCCTGCGCCTGCGGCGCCCAGTTCAACCGGAGGATCATGAAGCCCTCCGGCCGCATGGACATGATGACCAAGGTCGGCCTCGGCCAGAAGGTCTACCCGCTGCTCTTCGACGAGGTGCTGCTCTCCTTCCCGGGCGTGCTGGGATACCAGCTGCTCATCGACAAGGAGGACTACCAGGACAAGCTCACCTTCGTGGTGGAGAGCCAGAACCAGAGCGAGGAGCTGGCCGAGGACATCGCCGCGGCTGTCAGCGAGATAATGGAGATAAAGATAGGCCTGGAGGAGGAGCTCATCCTGCCGCCGCTGGTGGAATTCACCGATGTGCGGGAGGACTACGTCTCCAAGCCCAAAGTGATAGTGGACCGCCGCCCACTCTACGACGAGTGAGCGCTCAGCCCTTTATGGCGGCGATGACCGCGCCGAGGGGACCGGTGTAGTCCTCGCCCTCGACCAGGGTGCCGGTGATTATGGCGTCGGCGCCGGCCTCCTTGGCCGCGCGGGCGGCCTCGGGAGTCCTTATTCCCCCGCCAACCAGCAGGGGGACGCTGATCTCCGACTTCACGGCGGATATCATGGCCGGCGGCACCGGCAGGTCGGCACCGCTGCCGGCCTCCAGGTAAACCAGGCCCATGCCGTAGTACTCGGCAGTCAGGGCATAGGAAATCGCGGAGTCGATGTCGTCGCGGCGAACGGGCTTAGCCTCGCCCACCTCGCCCACCTTCATGCCCGGCTCGACGATGATGTATCCCATGGAGAGCGGCTCGATGCCCAGCTTCTTGACGATGCGGCTGGCCTTGATCTGCTCGCCGATCACCATGCTGAGGCTGCGGCTGTTCACCATGCTCATGAAGTAGAGGGCGTCGCAGTGCGCCGAGATGGCGTGGGCCCCGGAGGGGAAGTATATGACCGGCACGTCCACCACGGCCTTGATGGCCGAGGCGGTGGCATCCAGATTCTCCTGGGTGACGTCGGTGGAGCCGCCGATCATGATGACATCGCTGCCCAGATCCACGGCGCTGCGGGCGATCTCCGCCGCCACAGCCGCCTCTTGCTTGTCCGGGTCTATCAACGTCATGTGGATCGTCCCCTCCGACATCCGCTTATCCAGGTATTCTTTCACAGTCATCTGAATCCTCCGGCGATGAAGGCCAGCAATGCTATCAGCATGGCGACCTTGGCAAGCCTCTGGGCCCTCTGCGGGTCTTTGAACAGAAGCCAGGAATCATATAAAAATATCGCATCCGCCACCAGCACCAGGGGCAGGTAGGCGGGACCGAAGACGCCGGCGAGCACCGGCTGCATGGAGAGAATCGGGCCCAGTATGAAGAAGGAGGCGGCGATCAGACCGGCTCGCCTCGTGCCGATTCGCATCGGAAGCGTGAGGCGCCCCTCATCGCCCTCCATGTCCTCGATGTCCTTGACGATCTCCCTCCCCAAGGTGGCCAACGCCGCCATGCCGGCCACCGCCAAGGTGTTTCCTATGCTCCCCACCACCGCCCCTCCCAGAAGGAAGAGGGCGCCGGTGAGGGCGGCGATGACGATGTTTCCCAGCAGGCCGCTGGCCTTGAACTGCAGCTCGTACCCTATCATCAGCGCCAGGGCGGCGACGAAGATGAAGATGGAGAGCGGGTCCAGGAAGAGGGAGCAGATGATGGACAGGGTGAAGAGCGCGGCGGAAGCGTAGAGAGCGCTGTTGGCCTGCAGGCGTCCAGAAGGTATCGGGCGCTCGGGATGGGCCACCAGGTCCACCTCCCGGTCCACGTAATCGTTGAGGGCGTTTCCCGCGGCTATGAACAGGGCCACGCCCAGGCCGGACGCCAGGAGATGCTGCCAGTGGTCGAGCATCCCCGTGCCGGAGGCGATGAAGGCCGCCACCAGCAGTCCGATTACTCCCATCAGGCAGTTGCCGAGGCGAAAGAGCTGCAGAAAGCGCTTCACAGGCCGTGTATTCGGGTACATGTTCAAAACGTTTGCCGGGCCCGATAAAGGTAATAATCAGGCAGGCTCATGAGGTGGCGATGAGCTCGAGACGGGAGGTGATCGACATGGTGCGCCGGGAGGTGGAACTCCGCTTCCGCGTGCAGCAGGCCTTCGCCATCCATGGCGGACTGGGATTCTTCGTGGATTCGCCTCTCGACCTGGAGGGCTCTTTCGAGGGCCTGCGGAGGGCGCTGCGCCCCATGGGCATGGTGGTCTCGATCGACGAGCAGCCGGGGAAGACCACCGTATACGTGGCCAACCTCCCCCTCACCAGCACCCGCCCGGTGATGGTGAACAAGATCATGCTCCTGGTGACCTTCATCACCACCGTCATCTCCGGCTCGCTGCTCT
>CAYXFQ010000089.1:0-4664 GCA_964464345.1 uncultured Methanomassiliicoccales archaeon
ACTTTTATCTATTCTGGTAAGGATGATAGCCGCCATGCAGGGACTGAGGAACAGGGGTTATGAGCGCAAGGACGTCGAGGAGCGCCGAAGCGCTCTGGAGGCCGCGACCGGTGCCGAGCTTGAGCACGTCTCCGCCTACTCGTTCGACCCCGCCCTGGCCAGGAGCAACATCGAGAACATGGTGGGCGTCACCCAGGTCCCTCTGGGCTACTGCGGCCCCCTCCTCGTCGAGGGGGAGTACGCCAACGGGGAGTTCTATGTCCCCATGGCCACCACCGAGGGCGCCCTTCTGGCCTCAGTCAACCGTGGCTGCTCCGTGCTCCGCCGCGCCGGGACGCTGCGAGCCAGAGTCGTCCAGGACGCCATGACCCGGGCACCTGTGATGCGAGTTCGCGACATCGTCCACTCCCAGACGGTAATGAGATGGGTGGAGGAGAACATGGAGCTCCTGCGCGAGGAGGTCTCCAAGACCACCTCCCACGGCCGCCTGCTCGGGATTCAGCCCTTCCCCAACGGCCGCAACCTCTTCCTGCGCTTTTCCTATCACACCGGCGATGCCATGGGCATGAACATGGCTACCATCGCCACCGAGAGGGCCTGCCGCCTCATCGAGACGGAGACCGGGGCGGTGATGATCTCCGTCTCCGGGAATGTCTGCTCCGACAAGAAGCCGGCGGCCATCAACCAGATACTCGGTCGCGGCAAGACCGTGCTCGCCGACGCCCTCATCCCCGCCGCATTGGTGGAGAGCGGGCTCAAGTGCGACGTGGCCTCCCTGGTGGAGACCGCGGAGCGGAAGAACCTCATCGGCAGCCAGATGGCCGGCCTGCTGGGAGGGAACGCCCATGCCGCCAACATGATCGCCGCCATCTTCATCGCCACCGGCCAGGACCCTGCCCAGGTGGTGGAGGGGAGTCTCTGCAGCACGCTCTGCGAGGAGGTCGACGGCGACCTCTACATCTCGGTTCGCCTGCCAGCCCTGGCCGTCGCCACCGTCGGCGGCGGCACTCGCCTGCCCTGCCAGTCCGAGGGACTGAGCATGATGGGCTGCCTGGGAGGCGGCAAGGCCCGCAAGCTGGCGGAGATCATCGCCGGCGCGGTGCTCGCCGGGGAGCTCTCCACGCTGGGAGCTCAGGCCGCTGGTCACCTCGGCAGCGCCCACAGCGAGCTGGGCCGCTGAACCCGCATTGTGGCATCATTATTATACGCCCTCGCATTTCCTAGAAACATGCCCGTGATAAACTTCAACTATCACGACCTCTGCCGCCTCCTCGGCCAGGAGATTCCTTTTGAGACCCTCCTGGAGCGGATTCCCATGATGGGGGCGGACATGCAGGACAGTGAGGGTGAGCAGGACGACATGTCGGTGGAGTTCTTCCCTGACCGGCCGGACCTATTCTGCGTGGAGGGCATAGCCCGCTCGCTGCGCGCCTTCCTGGGCATGGAGGAGGGTCTCCCCAGCTACGAGGTGCAGGAGACTGACATCGAGCTGAAGGTTGAGGAGAGCGTCCTCGGCGTCAGGCCCCTCATAGCCTGCGCTGTCGTCTACGGGCTGGAGATCGACGACGAGCTGATCCGCTCCCTCATGGAGGCACAGGAGAAGCTGCACGTCAGCATCGGCAGGAAGCGCTCCAAGCTCGCCATCGGCGTTCACGACCTGGACAAGGTCAAAGCGCCCTTCCGCTACCTCGGCATCCCGCCGGAGGGCCTCCGCTTCATCCCCCTGGGATGGGAGGAGGAGATGAGCCTCGGAGATGTGCTTGTCAAGCACGAGAAGGGCAAGGAGTTCGCCCACCTCCTAGAGGGGGAGGAGCTCTACCCGGTCATTCTTGACGCGGACGATCAGGTCCTGTCCTTCCCGCCGGTCATCAACGGGGCCCTCACTACTGTCACTGAGGACAGCGTGAACCTCTTCATCGACGTCACCGGCACCGACTCCCGCGCGGTGGAGGGTGCCCTCAACATCATGGCCACCGCCCTCGTCGAGAGGGGCGGTCGCCTCGGCAGCGTCCGTCTCAGCGGCGCCGCTGATGCCGTCTATCCCAATCTGGAGCCGAGCGAGTGGGTCATCCCCATTGAGGAGTGCCGCCAGCTGCTCAGCCCCAGCCTGAGTCCGGAGGACATGAGGAAAGGGCTGGAGAGGATGGGCATGGGAGCCACCATCGAGGGGGAAAGCATCAGGGTTCTGGTGCCCCCCACTCGGCTGGACATACTCCACCCCGTGGACATCATGGAGGACGTGGCCATCGGCCACGGTTTCGAGCAGTTCGGATCTCCTGCCCACACCCTGCAGACCGTGGGCACGCTCCTGCCCATGAGCAGAGCCTCCGAGAGAGTGAGGGAGCTCATGACCGGCCTGGGCTACAGCGAGGTCACCACCCTCATGCTGAGCTCCGAGAAGGAGGAGTTCGAGCTCACCGGGATTGCGGAGGAGAGCCTGGTCACGGTCTTGAACCCCATCACCGAGGACCACACCTGCCTACGCCGCAACCTGCGCCCCAGCCTGCTGCGCATCCTGAGGAGGAACCGTCACCGGGACCTTCCCCAGCGCATCTTCGAGGTTGGCGACGTTCTCGTGGAGGGGCGGCGGCGCAAGCATCTGGCCGGGATGAGCATACACGCCAAGGCCTCCTTCACCGAGGCCAAGTCCCAGGCGGAGGCTCTGCTGCGGGAGATGTCCCTCGATTACGAGGTGTCCTCGTCTGCGGACGGGATCTACGTCCCCGGGCGCGGTGCGGACATCATAGTCGACGGCAAGAAGGTGGGCAGCTTCGGAGAGCTCGCCCCCAAGGTCATCGTCAACTTCGAGCTCGGCTATCCCATAGCGGCATTCGAGATGGACCTGGAGGCCTTGCTGGCCGACAAGGGCGATTCCCTGTTCTGAGCCGCGGTGCCAGGATTATATACCGCCAGTGGCTTGACTCTTTCAAGCAGAGGTGGCTGAGTCAGGATAAAGGCGCCGGTCTTGAAAACCGGTGGCGTCACCGCCACGGGAGTTCGAATCTCCCCCTCTGCGCCACCTCCGACATCCTATTATCGTGCTGCTGTCATTCCTCTGCATGAGCGACGGCATGCTGGGGCAGAGGCTGCCCCCTTTCACACTTCAAGACGAGAACGGCGAGGATTTCGACAGCGAGATGCTCAGTGGGCTGCGCTGGGTGCTGTTCTTCTTCCCGCGGGCGGGGACCCCGGGCTGCACCCAAGAGTCGCTGGACTTCTCCGCCCTGCACGCGGTGTTCATGAGCATGAACGTGCCGGTCATGGGAGTCAGCTCCGACAGCCCCGCCAAGCTCCTCTCCTTCAAGGAAAAGAACTCCCTGAAGGTCAAGTTACTCAGCGATCCCGAGCAGAAGCTGCAGGAATCGCTGGGCGTCTGGGGCCTGAAGAAGTCCTTCGGCAAGGAGTACATGGGAACCATCCGCAGCACCTTCGTCATCGGGCCGGACGGCCGCATCGAGGCGGAGTGGCGGAACCTGAGGGTCAAGGGCCACGCGGATGCGGTTCTGAAGCGCGTCCGCGAGCTCCACAGACCGGCCTGAGGTCAGCGCAGGGCCTCTATCATGGCCCTCATGACCTCTCTGCCGTCGGCGACGAGGCTGATGTCCGCCATGGAGTGGATGGGAGCCTCGGGGTCGCTGTTGATGGCCACGATGCTGCCAGCGCCGGCGAGTCCCGCCATGTGCTGCGGAGACCCGGAGATGCCGAAGGCCAGATAGACCCTGGGCTGAACCGGTCGGCCGCCCTCGCCCACTTGGAGCTCCGCCGCCATCAGACCCTTCTCAGCCACGCTGCGGCTGCAGGCCAGACGTCCCCCTAACAGGGAGGTGAGCTCCTCTGCCAGCTTGAGGTCCTCCTCGCTGGACGTTCCCTCTCCGAGGGAGACCAGGACCGGAGTCTCCGGCCAAGGCAGCTCCTTGACCTTGCTGGAGAGAACCTTCATGCTCTCTCCGCGCCGGTAGTTGGTCCAGGTGAGCACCGTGCCCTTCCTGCCCTCCTCGCGCGGGGGAAGCGGGAAGGCTCCCGGGCGGAGGGTGGCGAGCTGAGGAAGACCGCCGCAGAAGACCTCCTCCAGCATGCCTCCCTGGCGCATGGGGCGAACCATCTGGAGCCTTCCGCCGGCGACCGCCGAGACGGCGACGCAGCTGGCGGCCACACCCACTCCCAGCTTGGCGGAGAGGCAGGATGCCAGCTCCCTTCCCCTAACGCTGGCGGCGCAGAGGAAGGCGGCGGGCTTGACCCGGTCGATGATGTCGGCGATGGTGGCGGCGTAGGAGGGGCCGTGGAACTCCTCCACTCCCCTTCCCCGCACGTGATAGAGATTGTCGCCGCCGTGCTCGAAGATGAGGTCGCTGAAGTGCCTGTAGCCAGCAGGGCCCATCAGGACCACGTAGACCTTCTCATCCCAGAGGGAGGCGGCCTTGGCGATGGCCTCCAGGCTGGCAGGAGAGACTCTGGCGTCGTCACCGCTGCCCTCGATCTCCGCCCAGACCATGCTTCCGCGCTCCACGTCCTTCTCCAGGTCGTAGATGCTGGTCATGCCTGGTGGCAGGCGGATTCCTCCGCTGCACGCTCCGGTGCTGCAGGAGTCGTCATCATCCTTGATGTCACAGGTGCCCCGGCTGGGGCAGGTCGCGCAGTTGCTCATGTCCAACCTCCCGCCTCGA